>JAATFH010000359.1 GCA_015655315.1 Terriglobales bacterium | reverse complement strand
TGATGATGGAAGGGGGGCAAAAAGACGAAACCGAACAAGCGGCCTGAGGCGTCAGGCTCAAACTGTTCAGTTATTGTTCAGTTGAGTTTCGCTAAATGGTTGCGGGGGTAGGATTTGAACCTACGACCTTTGGGTTATGAGAAGGCTAAATAACTGATTCTAAGAGAACTAGAGCGGCGTAGATGATCCCTAGCCTCTCTTTGGAATCAGTAGGATACAAGGTGGCCCTTCTTAGTGTTCCCCCGTTTGTTCCCTCGTGTCTGAGTGCCGTAGTAGTTAATGACCTTTGGGAATTGACCCTTCAAGTGAAACGGAGGGATTGATCCCGCTGACCTTTGCTCACGCACGGCGGAAGTAAAGGTCGATATCCTCTTCATTTTTTCGATTTGAGGTGTGGAGTAGGGTGCTCAGATGACCGACAGAAGGTGTCTCGTCTAGTCCTCAATGAGTGCGTTAGCCTGTTGGCAACAGAGGGATAGTTCAAGCATGGCTGAGAGTCCGCCTGTTTCCTTCAGCCAATGGCGCGAACGATCCTGCAAGGGTTTCCCACCAAGAGCACATCGTCTGGAGACTCCGGGAGAGAATACTGCCATGCGTCGACGGCTGTGCGCGATTAGATCGTTACGGCCGGGAAATGATCGCTCCGGAGCCGACTCACTTATCGTACGCGGTCGTGTTTTACGTCCACGCTTCAAAAATGTCTTGACAGTGAATTGATATGTAAGGATGCGGTCCAGTTCGCTTCTTCCTGGGCGCAAACTCCACCACTTCAGCCTTTCCGTCCGGAGCTTCCGATTCCACATTCCGAGCCCACCATAGCATCTGAGCCCGAGCATTGGAGTCCTCTGGCGCCCAGGCGACGCAACTCGGAGCACGTTAACTTCGTTCCGCGTCGCGAACGGCAGAGTATGCGTGCGCGATCTGGCGGCAAAGATTCCATAGCATCTCGACAGTGAAGCTGGCTGCGATGTATGTCCAGGTGTCGCCGGCAACCATGCTGTCGAAGGCATATCCGCACACGCCTCCCCCATACATTTCGAGCACCACGACGCCGCTCTTATTCTGAACATTGGATGTATCAGTAAAAGCGATGGTCCGGCACTGGCCGAGATGCCCTGAATGGAATTGAGATTATATAAGGAATAAACATCGCCAGTGTTGCATTAGTATCACTTACTGAGCCATGTGGACCCGGGTCGCCTTGATACAGCATTCCAGGAGGAGTTGTTACAGAACCATTATATCCGTTTGCGTGAGTAGATAACCGGAACTGTCCGAAGCATATTCCTGCGATGTGTTTATGGGATGGCCATGGTTACTACAACAACGAACAGTTGAATATCCGCTAACGGATGGATATAACCGGTAGAGTCTACAAATGTGAAGGTGTAAGAGTAGTACATTCCAGTGACACCACGACCTTAATAATTATTTGGGCTCAATTGGGTTACGATCGCCCGCCCACCCGTACTACTTCCAGCAACAATCCTCCAGCCCGTGTTAAAAGGCATACCGCCGTCGGAGTCGCCATAGGAAGTGTCATATATCAGATGCGCTGATACACCGAAGTCTGTGCCTCTGGATTTGTTTGAAAAGAGTGGGATATCGACATGCGACCCTAGATTCGACAAAGTTAATGCAGCTGATAGTCGGCAATCGTTCAAGCTCACGAAGCTGCGGAAAAATACCTGAAGGCTGCTCTCTCCAAAACAGGAAGCACTAAGAGTCTCAAAGGACTCGGTCATGACATTCCCAAGATCTTTGAAAATTTGGTGGAGGCTGAACGCCGTTACTCATGGCTGTCATTGCCAATCGAGAATCTTTAGAACTCTCGCCTAATATGGCATTGCGCTATACAACCGTTCCCGGCTCAATGGAAATGGCATTGAGGGCTTATCATGGAGCACTATGCGTCTGCAGGTTGCTTGCGCAAATGTGGCTATTCGACAAGGCGAGAGGGAGGACCAAATCCCAGTTCAAAGAATCCCGCTTTTATATTGACGGCGCCGAATACAAGCTTCTACTGCAAGAGAGTTCAGGGAAACTCAGCGACCTTAACCCTTTTCCATTCGAGCAAATTTACAGGTTCACAGATGGCCGATATCACGATGGATGTGTCCCAAAGCTCTTTATATCTCGAAGTCAGCGACTCATTGCAAGATGCGCAACTGCGCGCCCAGTTTGCGACTCATCTTCGGAATCCAGGCAGAAAGGTATCGCCAGAGGAAATCGGACTGAGGATGGTCCATGGTCCCGAAGGGTGCTACGCCACAGCAGTGCTCAAAGTTCCTATTGCAAAGCAAAACGAGTAGGTATCGCCGGCCTTGGAGATCACCGTCGTGCCGGGTCTAATTCTGTCTTTGCAGCGTAGGACTTCTTCTTCGGCACGATTAACAATGAACAGTACGCGTCGTGCCTATCACCACCCGGCTGGCCCTGACCGCCAACATTGCCAAGCGCAATCAGCGGTCGATGCGGCAGTCGTCTTCAGTTTCTTGCGTCGGATCAGATCTATCGGTAGGCTTTGGCTGGTTCCAGATCCTAGACAACAACGGCGGACTCGTCGCCACGAGGCAAGACTCTGACACATATACTTTCGCGGGAATGAATCAAAGTGACACTCGGTTGGTCCTGTAAGCGGGCGATGCGAAAGGCAATCCACAATCTCTCTTGTATAAACGTTTCTACATCTATGACGTGAGTTCAGCGACGCCAATAGCATTCGTTCCAGTCAGAGATTTGCCAGAGTGCCAATCTTGGACCGCATTCTCGCCCGATGGCCGTTTCTTCGCCGTAGGAAATCCGAATAGGCTAAGCCTCTACGAGCTTCCTTGATCCATAGCTGTTAGCACGCCTGGAGTCATATCTCCGGCTAAGTCGACATTTCGGACAAATTGAAACCGTCCCCCAAGTACCACAAATCCTTCGCGTATTATTTGGACGTTTGGTGTAGCGTAGCGACACCTTTACTGTCGCCACACCAGTTACGTTAGTTTGTCATGAGTGTACTTCGCGCTTGCATTACAACAAGCTCACGAGGGAGAATTCAGTCAATTCGACCTGAAGGATGTGGCGCCGCGGACCACTATGCGCGATACCCTAACGGACGGATACTCGCGCAACTTAGCTTGCGATCCCTAGCCTCGAAGGGTTCGCAGTTTCGCAGAATGAAAACGGCGCAGAGGCGCGTAATCTGAATTTGAAGAAGGTGATGAATGCGCTTCCAATCACAGTCGAGTGGTTCTCGGGTGTTCCAGCACGCATGTCTTGTGATTTTCTCCTTTGCGTCCCTGGTGGTAGTACCTTACTGCACATCGCAAACGGCTGACGCGGTGGTTGACGCTGCGACGTGTAAGACTGCGGCTCCGCCCTCATGGTGTTCAGGTACAACAGCTGATGCGTGGATCACTTCGGCTTTTGCCGTGCTCGGCGGTTCCGGAACCGTTGATGCGCGAGGTTTTGGGAATTCAACTCAGACGTTTAATTCGACGGTAAGTTGCGGGACGGCGAGTGACTCTGTTCATCAAACCCTTATTTTCGATCCGGCAACGAGCATCAAGCCTTCGACGGCGGGGATGACCCTTTTCAATGTTCACCGAAACTGCACGATGATCGGTGCACACGTATCGCTCCCCTCCGGCATGACTTTTTCTGGCTCGGTCTTTAGTGTGACCGATAACGTTCGAGAACCGGACATGCTAAGAATTAGTGATTGGTTCATCGATGCGAGCGCGGAAACTAATTACGATAATTCAGCTGGATATGGCGTTTATCTCTCCGGATCAGATACATCGACACAATCCATCGCATTCGCTTCCTTTACGCATGGGCGTTGCCTCGGACTTAGACGGTGCATCTACGCGACAAATACGGGCACCGGATGGGTGAATGGCAACTTTTTCTCCGACATAGTCGGCACTTACAGCGGAGCTGTGATCGAGCTAAACGGATCATCGACTACTAGCGGCGCTGCGATTTCCGGAAACATGTTTTCGGGTCTTCAGGGAGAAGGCTGCGCACTGGTTATTTCGCTGCCGTCTCCGGGACCTTGCATCATGTTCACGGGCTCTGGACAGACTTGGGACAACCAGTTCACATTGAAGTTATGGGATGTTGCGACCGGCATTTTCGAACACAAATTCTAATGCGTTGCGGAATCAGTTTTCTGGATCCAATGATGGCTCGGTTTCTGATGCAAACCAGTGGCCCGCCGCATGGCCGAATCAGAATGTCTATATGCTGGGTGGAGCATTCAATAATCACAATTCATGGTCCATGCTTGCGCTTGACCAAGTCGTCATTGGTGCCGTGGGCGCGACGCCTTCTTGGCACGGGCAGCAAGACAATCTGACCTTGGGTACCAACTACACCGGCGGAAATGGGGAGGCGGACTATTTCGCCAGTACTTACACTGGAGCCAATAGCTACGCTCATGCTTTCTACGGCGCGAATTCTAGTAATAACGCGTGGACGCTCTTAGGGGGATTTCGCCAAAACGGGGCGCTTACGATTGGGAGCGAATCGGGAGCCGCTACTTATTTAGCGTGCTACACAACAAGTGGCACGCTCGGCCACTGCACCACGTCGCCTTCTGGATCGCCACCAACTTGCGGATGCACCTCTCCGTAGAATCCGCATCGGTCCCTAATTTAATAGGAGGCCCTGCAAAAGTGTGTGGTAATTGTTGGCGAGGAGTGAAATAGCTGAACATCGGGATTTCGATTCGAAGATCAGAGTGAGAGGTTCCTGCTGCTCGACGATAAGCTTGAGAGTGTTCGGCCTTTTTTCTGAATTTCTTTCAGAATGGAAATTAACCCTCTCTCGAGGCTGGTGCCCTGATTTCCTCCAGGCGAAATCAACGATTGCCACAGATCGACTTCCTGGTCGACAATCGCTCTGGTCGTACGTATCATCGGTTCGCCCGTGTTTGCGAAGAGTGAACGTCTCTGCAGCCTCCTCTCCTCGATCTGCGAGTTGACGCTGGACGGGCGCGCGAGCGAGATCAACGAGCACAGTATCGGCATTACCGTATTCGGCAGATCTCCTAACTACGACTTTTCGATTAACGGAATTGTGCGAACCCAGGCCAGTCGACTCCGCTAGAAACTTGACGTTTACTTCAGCGGGATGGCGTGGACGAGCCTGTGCATATCGTCCTACCCCGTGAAGTTATGTTCCGGTCTTTGAACGACGCCTCGTCGGGCCCGTGGTCGATGACGTTCCCCACTGTCGAGCCGCCACGTGAGCCTTCGAGGTTTCCTATCTATCTATGGACCGTCTCGGCATCTGTTCTCCTGCCGGACGATCGTCGCGGACATAGGTCCACAGGCGGGCCGTCTTAGTTTTACCCATGCCCGGAGCTAGCACTGGAATCGGTGTATCGTCGGCGTGCAGCTTCGAAGCTGCCAGAACATGGTCGCGCACTCTATTTACTAATGGCGTGAGTAAGCATATCGCTGCTCCAACCCAATCGGCAAGTGTTGAGCGATCAAGATCGACGCCTTCGCGAGCGTAGATCTCCGACTGACGATACAACGGAAGGTAATCGGAATACTTCGACACCAAGCACATGTGCCAGCAGTGCCGGTCCGGTAAGTCCACGTTCAATCGGTCGTGTTGGCGCTGGAGCTTCGACGATCACATCGCACTTCGTGCAACTCAGCTTCGGCCTTACGTGTCGGATGACCTTGAAGCTAAGCTCAGGATCGACACTGTCCTCTACGCTCACTAATGCTCGACCAGGAAGTTCGATGCGGATCGAGCCAGGGGATGAAGAATGTACTCCCGATGGTTTCTCCGCCACATCGACAGTCTTAGATTCACGCGCTATGGTCACGGTAAGAAGTTCAGGTCGCGGTTGTTTGGCCCACCCTGCACCGGT
>JAATFH010000321.1 GCA_015655315.1 Terriglobales bacterium | reverse complement strand
TCAAGGGAACGGGTCTTGCCGTTGTGACCCCCGGGCGTGGAGCGGCTTTTGGCGATCTCTTCAACGATGGAAAGATCGACGTTGTCATCAATGCGGTGGACAGCACGCCCGTTCTGCTGCGCAATGTAAACGCCGATACGCACCACTGGGTAGCGCTGAAACTGGTCGGTGGCCCAAAGAGTCCTCGCGATGCAGTGGGCGCCGCGGTGTATCTGACGGCGAACGGAGTAAAGCTGCGGGATGACGTTCTAAGCGGCGGGAGCTATTTATCCTCCAACGATCAGCGAGTTCATTTTGGGCTGGGCGATGCAACGAAAGTCGATCAGGTAGAAATTCACTGGCCGAGTGGAGCAGTAGAGAAGCTTCAGTTGCCAGATATCGACCGCATTTACACCATTCAGGAAGGCAAAGGCATCACAGGGGAGCTATGCACTACTTGTGCGAAATCCGGCAAAGAGAAAAAAGCAAGATGACAGGAGTTTGCCGGAGTCAGTCACACAAGATAACCGCCGCGAGACGTGCAATCGTATGCAGCCTGTTTTTATTGCCTTCTCTCTGCCACGCTCAGAGTCCTGTTCCCGGCAACTTTGTCGAGGTGACCGATGCGGTTGGAATCCATTTCCAACATCAAGCGCCCCACACTTCGAGAAAGTATCTGATCGAAACCATGGGCTCGGGCGCCGCCCTTTTCGACTACGACAATGACGGGCGTCTCGACCTGTTTCTGGTGAACGGCGCTCCGTTCAGTGATCCGACGGCAAAGGGTACGATTCCGCAGAAAACCGGGCCTGAATACTGGAACCGGCTTTATCACCAGAAGGCCGACGGCACCTTTGAAGATGCAACGGAAAAAGCTGGATTGCAGGGAGTGGGTTATGGCATGGGCGTCGCCGCCGGCGACTATGACAACGATGGCCGCGAAGATATTTATGTCACCGCGTACGGAGGAAATAAGCTTTACCACAATAACGGTAACGGGACCTTTACGGATGTGACCGCAACAGCAGGTGTCGCGGGGAGCGGTTGGTCGACGAGCGCGGCCTGGGTTGACCTCGACAACGACGGCTTGCTCGACCTCGTGGTCCTGCGTTACATCCAGTGGGACTGGGACGATCTCTGGTGCGGAGAGCATCGCGAGGGATACCGCGGATATTGTCATCCCGACGTTTTTCAGCCGATCTCGATGCTGGTATATCGCAACAACGGCAACGGCACATTCACCGAAGAAGCGCACAAGCTCGGGCTCGACAAGCCGGCCAAGGCTCTCGGCATTGCCATTGCCGATTACGACCGCGACGGCCATATAGATCTCTTCATCGCGAACGATTCTATGGTCGAGTATCTGTTCCACAACAAAGGCGATGGCACGTTCGAAGAGGTTGGGCTCGATTCTGAGGCAGCGGTAGATGGCGAAGGCCGTACATATGCGGGCATGGGTGTCGATTTCTCCGACTACAACAATGACGGCCTGCCCGATCTTGTTGTCACCGACCTGGCGAACCAGAGATACGCGCTCTATCAGAACACCGGGGATGGTTTCTTTACCTACGCCAGTTATACGAGCGGCATTGCTGCGATGACGCTGCTGCATTCGGGTTGGGGCATCCGTTTTTTAGACTACGACAATGACGGACGCAAGGATCTGCTGATTGCTCAGGGGCATGACCTGGATACGATCGAGAAGACCTTTCCGCAACTGCACTATCGGGAGCCTCTGATGCTGGCCTGGAATGTGAACGGCAATAAATTTGTCGACGTCTCCGCGATGTCGGGCGACGTTTTTACCAAACGCTGGGTCGGACGCGGCATGGCAATTGGCGATATCAACAGCGATGGGTCGCTGGACGCTGTCGTTACCGAGAACGGCGGCCCGGCTCATGTTCTGCTCAACCGGACCACGACAAGTAATCACTGGCTTGGCATCAAGTTGATCGGACACAAGAGCAACCGCGATGGTATCGGCGCGGTGATCAAAGTCACTACATCGTCCGGGCCGCAGTGGGATACGGTGACAACCAGCGTAGGCTATCTCTCGTCGAGCGATCCGCGCTCGCACTTTGGCCTCGGCAAGGACACTTCGGCGCAAGCGGTTGAAATTCACTGGCCGAGCGGTATTGTGCAGACGCTGAAGGACGTGAAGGGTGGCCAGTATGTGTCCGTCGACGAGCCTGCTGCGCCCTTGGCTAAATAGTCGGTGGCGTATCGACGCCGTCCAGCTTCAGGAGCACGCGTTTCAGCTGCGTGTCATTGTCGTAGCCGGAAGCTACGGCACGCTCTCGTCCGCGCTGCGCGATGGCTTCGCGTTCGACTGCATGATCGAGATAGTAGCGGGCTTTCTCGGCGCACTCTTCGACGGTAGAGAAGAAGACAGCCTCTCTGTCTTCCTCAAAGGCGGCGCGATGACCAGGGGTACGCAGGGCCAGGAGAAAGGCGCCGCACGCCGTGATCTCAAATGCCTTGTGGGCTACGTCGTCCTCGTTTGACCTGGTCACAAAGGCCAGATTGATCTTCGATTGCCAGATGCCCCGTCGATATTCGGCTTCCTTAAGCGAGCCTGAGACGACGTATTTCGCCAATACTTCTGGCGGGTAGGCTTTTTCCCATCGGTCGCCGGAGATGACGAGCGGAAGCTTGTAGGATTCCGCCAGCGTCCTCAGGAACTGCGCCCTTTGATCGTAGGGCGTGCCGATGAACGAGAGTGCTCGCGTGCGGTCGCTGTCGCTCCAGCCAGATGGGGGCGGAAAGTGCACGGCGGGATCGTAGCTGAACTGAATCTTGATGAATGGCAGGTTCCACTCCAGGTAGCGGGGAGTGTCCGCCGTCCGCACGAGACAGTGCAGATCGAAGAGCTTGTAAGCGCGGTAGAACTGCATCCAGCAGCCATCGTTTCGCGGGCCGAAAGGATTGTCCTGGTTGTAGCAGACGGTCCTGGCTCCGGCAGCCTTGATCTCCCGCATTGTCCTCGGCGTGAAGACGAGCGGTTTGTCGAACCAGACGACATCCGGCTTGTGTTCATGGACCGCTTTTAACAGGGTTTCGTTCGCGGCGGAGACCATCGGACCTACCGGATAGTAGTAGCGCAGCTTTGCGAGCAGCGGCGACTGAGACTGATACATCGCCGGATTGAAGGGGATGACTTCCTGACCGAGTCGTCTCATCGCTTCCAGGCGATAGGTAGCGGTTCCTCCAAATTTGAGGTCGGCTACATACAAAACTTTTCGCTGGATCGGCGCTATGTCCATGGTCGTAGAGTTGCGAGATAGACCTTTGTTTATGAAAGAACTGAGGGAGTAACGGGACTCGGTTGAATCATCATTGTAACAACTGGCTGGTTGCTAAAAAGAAAGCGCCGCGAAGAACGCGGCGCTATGGAGTGTACTTTTTTGCGAAAGGGAAGCGGGGACGGACCTATGAGTGATATGTCCCCGGGTTTGAGTTAGAAGCTGTAGTGCAGCGACAGCTGAATCTGACGCGGTGGCGACCGGACGCTGGTGATCTGTCCGAAGCTCGAATCCGTGACATTGTTATCCGGGTTGCCGTAGCTGGCGATGTTGAAGAGGTTGAAGAAGTCAGCGCGGAAGCCGACGGTCTGGCCTTCGGTGATGTGGAAGTCTTTGAAGGCCGAGCTGTCGATCTGCTCGTAACCGGGAGCGCGTTCGCTGCCCACGCTGGCGCTGCCGAAGCTGTTGTCAGCGGGCACGCCATAGGCGCAGGTTCCGTTATCGACGCCGTGAGTGACGCAATTGGTAACGGATGGGTCAGTGCCCCACCAGTTGTTGACGCTGCGGTTGTGAATCAGGAACTTGCGGTACTGGTTCGCGCGTTCCTGACCGTCGCTGTTGGTGTTGCTCAAGTTGCCCGGACCATTGATGGTGACTGGGAAGCCGGAGTAGGCGATGACCGAACCGGAGATAGACCAGCCACCGATAGCAGCATCGACGAGGCGATTTACGTGAGTGCCGAACTGTTGACCGCGTCCAAAGGGAAGTGCGTAGACGCCGATTGCCGATAAGCCGTTGCGCACGTCCTGTCCGGCCGGACCGTAATCGGCGTGGCCGTTGTAGCCATTCTGGAAGGCTCCGTTCTGGCCGTTGACGTTGGGTACGCCGTAGTTGCCGGCGCTGTTGGTCATAGCGCGGGCGTAGGTGTAATTCACGGTGTACTCAAAGCCGTGGGAAGCGCGGTGACGCAGACTAGCCTGTCCGGCGTTGTAGTTCATCATCGCGTCGGATTCGGTGACGAGAAGCGGACCGCCCTGGCCACCGAGGTTGACGAAAGGAGCGGTGGCTCCAGCCGAAGTGAGCTGGTTGCCGTTGCGGTAGTCAACGAGATGCTGCCCGGTTTCACCGACATAACCGACGGAGAGCGAAGTGGTGGAGTTCAGCGCATACTCGGTCGTCAGACTGAATTCCTGAATATAAGAAGGCTGGATATGCTGCGGCCACGCGCCATAGCCCTGTCCGGCATAGTTGATGTCGCCGGGATTCGAGCTGAAGCCCTGCTGAACGGTGAAGGGAGTGCCGCCGCTGGTGGTTGTCGGTGTGAGCGCCTTCTTATCGTTGGCGAGGACGAAGGGCGGGCTGGAGGTGAGGCGCTGGTTGCCGGCGACGCCTTCAAAGAAGCTGGTGGCGCCATAGCCGCCGCGAATGACCCAGCGAGGCCCTG
The DNA here is from genome assembly GCA_015655315.1 of Terriglobales bacterium. Lineage (GTDB taxonomy): Bacteria > Acidobacteriota > Terriglobia > Terriglobales > Acidobacteriaceae > Alloacidobacterium. Next base: position 13,930 of record JAATFH010000321.1, on the reverse strand, counting down.
GCTGCCAGGCGAAACCGATGCGCGGCATGAACTGTGCATAGTTAGGCTGGTAGCAGGAGCGGTTACCGCAGCGGCCAGAACCGGCGGGAGCGGATGCGGGAACAGGACCTGCGTAGATAACTTGTCCGGTGTCGAGCAGGACGTTGGCCGTCTTGTCGTTGACTTCGTACCAGGGTTCGTCGTACTCGTAGCGGATTCCAAGGTTCAGCGTGAGGTTGGGAAGGATTTTCCAATCATCCTGGAAGAACCCGGCAGCTCGCCACTGGCGATTGCCGACTAATCCGTTGGGCCCGGCAATGGATGCCTCCGCTACCCGGTTGAGCACGAAGTCAGCCGGACCGTAACCGGCGCCGTTTTTTACATCGGGATTCGGATTCGAGGTGAAGTTGCCGTTATACGTGAACTTGCCGAGAAAGCCAAAGTTGTCTGCATTGAAATAGTTCTGCTGGTAGCGGATGGCCTCGACGCCGATGCTGAAGAAGTGCAGGCCTTTTTGCCAGGTGAGGTTGTCTCCGTAGCTGAAGGTGTTATCGCGGATAACCTGAATGTTGGCAGGCGAGCCAATATCGCTCGCATTGTTGTTGAGGTTCTGGTCGGAGAAGCCGGGGTAGATCTGCGTGCCGAAGGGGATGCCTACGAGGTTATTTCCGTTGAGCCCGAAGGTGCCGGTGGGGTCCGTAGGGATACTGTTGTCCCAGCGGACGCGCGTGAAACCGATGCGGGCCGCGTTGACAATGTTTGGCGAAAAGATATGCACCCATGTCGCTCCGCCGATCTTTGTGGGATAAACGTTCTGCGCCGGGAAGGTGATGGCAAGGACTGCGGACTGGCCGTCGAAGGCGTCCGACTGGCCGTAAAAGCCGGTGATCTTGTCGGCGTCGCGCGGGTCCCATTCGATCTTGACATCGCCCTGATTGTTGACGACGAAGCTACGGTTCGGTCCCTGGAAGTTGTTCTGCAGCAAGCCGTCAGTGGGAGCGGCATTCGGCAGAGGATAGAGGTCGGGATGGGCCGCCAGAAACTGCGCTACCGGGTTGTTCACGGGAACCTGGTTGTTGGCATAGGGCGCAAAGTTGTTCTGCGTGTCGTAGAGCTGGATGCCTGCCGCATTCAGAGCAGAAAAATCGCCATTGCGCATTGCGCCGGTCAGGACGCTGGCAGTGCCGATGCCTCCGGTATGGCGGCGGACGCCCTCATAGTCTGCGAAAAAGAAAAGCTTGTTGCGCAGAATCGGACCACCGATGGTCCCCCCAAAAATCGTCTGAGTATAAGGGTTGGTGGAGATGATGGGAACCTGATGCTTGTTGCCCCAGGTATTCGCATCGAGGTTGTTGTTTTCGAGGAAGGCGTAGGCGGAGCCGTGGAACTTGTTGGTACCGCTCTTGAGCACGCTGACGACATCGCCGCCATTGACGTTGCCATATTCGGCGGGCGCGTTGGCGGAGATGACCTTGATCTGATCGATGGCATCGGGTGCAGGATTGTAAGCGATCAGGTTGTTCTGGCCCTCGTTCATATCGATGCCGTCGAGGGTGTAGTTGTTCGCCTGGTTGCGGTTGCCGTTTACGGAAACGATGCCGTTGTTGAATGTGTTCCGTTCAATGGCGTTATTTCCCGTCAGTCCCTGAGGGTCAGTATTCACTGCGCCGGGCACGAAGAGCGTAATGCTGGAGAAGTTGCGGCCATTCAGCGGTACGTTCTGGATTTCGTTGGTGGAGAGAACGATGCCCTGAGATGCGTCATTGGTGTTCAGAATAGGTGCGACTCCACCGTCGACGCTCACTGTCTGCGTGGCTGCGCCAACCTGGAGCTTGCCGTCGATCTTGACGGTCTGGTTGATTTCAAGCTGAAACGGGGGGTATTGCGCCGTGACAAAGCCGTCGGCCGCGATGGTTACCTGATATGTCCCGATGGGAAGAAAGCGGATGGTGTATACGCCCGAGTCGTTCGTTGTAGCCTGCGTCTCAATTCCGGTGCCGGTGTTTTTGGCGGTAACGTTTGTGCCTGAGAGGATGGCGCCGCTTGGATCGGTTACGGTGCCGGCGATATTTCCCGTCACAGTTTGAGCTGGCATTTTTGTCTTGCTGAAAAATACAAGCAAAAGCAGCAGGCTAAAACAGAGCCGTCTGCCGCTGGGAAAGAGTTTCGGTTTGCACATTTGAAATGTGTCCTTTCGCTATGACCGATGTTAAAACTAGTGGCCTCGTGTCGTTTGCTGGCTAGAGATTAGCTCTCTAGTTAACTTATCGTCAAACACGGTGGTATCGTTACCTATTCCATGGAATCAGGGAATTATTGACTAAATGGAATCGTGTCCATTGTTTATAGACGGTTAATCGAGGGGCTTGGCCCTGTTAGCTTGTTTGACAATATGAAGGCGATTGTTATGCGGAAGTATTTGGCTGTCGGAGGGGAGCTCCAGCTTGGAGCGGCTGGGGAGACCGCTCCGGAGGGGCTTAGTTCGTGGCAGCGACGGGGAAAACGATATGGGAGGGGTGTTCTGCCGATCCATATATATGTTGCGTCGCCGTTTTGTAGTCGGCTGGGGCGGCGGTCATGATGCTGGGCACGAAGGTCTGCGGGTTGCGGTCATAGAGAGGGAACCAGGTGCTCTGCACCTGCACCATGATGCGATGGCCTTTGAGGAAGGCATGGTCGGCGCCGTGCAGGCTAAACTTGAATTCCTCGGGCGTGTTGGCGGGGATGGCTTCAGGGTGCTCGTAGCTCTTGCGGTAGCGGCCGCGGAAGATTTCATCGACGATCATCAGCTCAGCTCCGGACATTTTGCCGAGAGAGGGGTCATTGGGGTAGACGTCGATGAGCTTGACGATCCAATCCGAGTCAGTGCCCGAGGTGGAGGCGAAGAGGTCGGCTACGATGTCTCCGGTGATGGTGACAGGATGGTCGAGGGCAGGTGTCTGCCAGGTGGCGATGTCTTTGCGATTGCCCAGGAATCTTTGATCCTGCACGAGCCACGTGTACCAGCCTGAGCCACCCGGCGCGTAGGTCGTTTCAATGGGGCGCTTGCGGTAGGGAACGGGATTCGCCGGGTCGGAGATGTAGGCGGTGAAACTGGTTGCGTCGTCGCCAACGGGTTTGGTGAAGTTGAGAGTGCCATCGGCGTCGAGGTAAAGATTGCGTTCGGTTACGCCTTCTTTGGGAGGCCAGTGGCTGTAGCGCATCCAGCGGTTGGTTCCAGTCTGGAAAGAGGCGGTGTCTTTGAGGTCGAAACTGCCTTCGTCTTTGAGGTAGTGGGCGAAGAAGGGAGCTTCGATCTGCGCGCGGAACTGATCGCCGGTGGCGGCGCCGAAGTTTACGTCGCTGAGAAAGCGCGTGGTGCGCGCCCATTGGCCGTGATTCCAGGGGCCAAGGACGATGAAGACTTCGCCATTCTTGTCATGCGGTTTGAGGGCGGCGTATTCGGCCTGCGGTCCCCACATATCTTCCTGATCCCACCAGCCGCCGACTTCGAGCGTGGGCACGGTGACTTTGGTGAGGTGGTCTTCAACAGCACGCGACTGCCAGTAGGCGTCGTAGCTGGGGTGGTCGAAGAAGCCCTGCCAGGTGGGCAGAACGCCGACATCGGCTTTTTTCACATCTCCGGCGAGCGACCCGGCATCGAGGAAGAAGTTGTAGGCGTCTTCATTGATTTTGCTGAAGGCATTTTCTTTGCTGGTTTCAAGGCCAATGGCGTAATCGTATCCGTAGCTCTGGCGCCAGGCTCCGTTATGGAAGAAGTCATCGCCGATCCAGAGATTGGTCATAGGAGCTTGCGGCGAGATGGCTTTCACTGCAGGATGCGGTTCGATGCCGGATTCGATGGCGAGAAAGCCGGGATAGGAGATGCCCATGACGCCGACGCGGCCATTGTTATTCGGGACATTCTTGATGAGCCACGCGACGGTGTCGTAGGCGTCGGTCGTCTCGTCGACGCCGTTCGCATCGGACGAGGCGGGATCATGGTGGGCAACGATGGGGCGGTTCATCACGAACTGGCCTTCGGAGCCGTAGCGTCCGCGGATGTCTTGCATCACGAAGATGTAGCCGCTCTGGGCGAGCTCAGTGTAGCGGGCGTTCGTGGAGTTGGACGTCGATTCATCGACGCCATAGGGCGTGCGCTGCATGAGGATGGGGAGCGGCTCGTTGGTATCGGTGGGGCGGAGGATGACGGCGTGAAGGCGGACGCCGTCGCGCATGGGGATCATCGCTTCGTGGCGGTCATAGGGACGAAAGTGGTTGTGCTGGGGCTGATCGCTGATGCGGGTGGCCTGTAATTCATCTTTGCCAGCGATGCGCTTGAGGCCCGTTACTTTGCCGCCGGCGTCGCTCAGGAAAACGTAGCGTGTACTACCGTTTGCGGCTGAGAACGTATTTTGCGAAAGCGCATGCAGCGGAGTGTGCGGCAGCCGCGATGCTTCCACCGCCAGCTGATTGCCGTCGCGGAAGAACGAGAGGGTAAGGTCTGGCTCTGTGTCAAAACGATACTGGCCCGCATACCTGGCAAGTGTTGCGCCATCTACGCTGACTTCAGCGGAGGAAGATACCTGGGCAACGCCTGGCAGTTGCGTCCCCGGGAAGAGCAGGACAAATGCCGCGAGACTGTGGTGGAGAAGACGGCGACTTAACACGAATTTTCCTCGGTGATGCTGGTGAAGATGGGAGCCGATAAACAACAAGGAGAAACATAGCAGAAGGCAGCGTTGGAGAAAGCGATGGAATTACGCGGGGCTGACGATTTTGTCATAGTGGCTGCGACAAATAATTGTAACCGTCTCGACGGTAATTTCTGCACGGCTCGTCGGGAGCACAGCTTCCTGGGTTTATCCGGCCAATAAGTATTTTTGATGATGCTTATTCCCAAGTCCGTGGAAGCACTTCAGTTAGCTAGACTACATTTCGAAGTGCAATCCGAGGTTGATTTTGCAGGTATCCGACCTCTGACGGAAATGTGTTGAATTTTGGCTGAGACTGGCCCACAATGGAAACCTTCAAAACCACACCTTTGTAACCGCAGGATAGATCGACAAAAAAACAACAAACGAACAAGCCGCGCATGTAATCGCGGTCATGCTGCATTTTCTGGAGGATCTGTGATCAAGCGCTATTCATTCTGCGTTCTACTGCTCCTGTTTTCCCTGACTGCAATCGCTTCCGGACAGACCGCCAACACCTCTCTGCGCGGATCCATTAAAGATCCAAGCGGAGCCGTGGTTCCTGGCGCGAAAATCACACTCACCGACAATGCTTCCGGAAAGCTGTTTGAAGCTACTTCGAACTCCAGCGGTGATTACCAGTTCAACCAGATTCCGCCCGCGAAGTACAACATCAAGGTTTCTGCGAGTGGTTTTGGCGACCAGCAGAAATTCGCGGAATTGCTGGTGAACCAGCCGGCCACGATTGATTTTGCGCTGACCGTGCAGGCGAGTTCGGAAATCGTCAACGTCACCGCTGCCGCGCAGACCTTGAATACATCGGATGCGTCTCTGGGCAATGCAATGAACAATGCCACCATTCAGGCGCTCCCCAGCTTGACGCGCAACGTTCCGGATCTGCTCTCTCTGCAGCCTGGAGTGCTCTTTCTGCAGCAGCAGGATCCACACGATCCCAACAAGATCAATGACAGCCGCAGTGGTGCGGTGAATGGTGGCCGGTCCGATCAGGGGAATATCACTCTTGATGGCGTAGACGACAATGACCAGGTCAATGGGTATGCCTTCACGGGTGTTCTCAGGCAAACACAGGATTCCATTGAAGAATTTCGCGTGACGACGGGAAACGCCAATGCCGACGCGGGCCGCTCCTCCGGCGCGCAGGTCAGCATGGTGACCAAGTCTGGAAGCAACAAGTTTCACGGCTCGTTGTATGAATACCACCGTCCGACATTCACAGTTGCCAACGACTGGTTCAACAAGCAGGCGGAGTTGAATCAGGGGTTGCCGAATGTGCCGGGCAAAGTGTTGCGGAACATCTTCGGCGGGACTCTTGGCGGTCCGATTCTCAAGGACAAACTTTTCTTTTTTGGAACCTATGAGGGACAGCGTCAGGCAGAGAACCAGCAGGTTACGGAGACGGTGCCCACAGCCAGCTATCAACAGGGGAATATCACATACGTGGGCGACGATGCTGACGGCAACCCGAGTATACAAACGCTGACTCCCAGTCAGATTACAACGCTGGATGCTCCCTGCGTGGCAAGTGGTGTTTGCCCCTGGGGGCCGGGTCCGAATCCCAATGTGTTGAGTTATTTCCAGCAGTATCCATCCGCGAACGGCACCGTGCTGGGTGACGGTTACAACACCGGTTCATATTCATTTTCGTCGCCGCACCCGCAGACCTACAACACGGCCATTGGCCGAATCGATTATCAGCCCGGTCAGAAGCACCGCATTTTTGTGCGCGGCAACCTGCAAAAAGACACGATCAGTGGAACGGAACAGTTTCCGGGACAGGGGCCATCGGATTCATTTATCGACAACTCAAAAGGCATTACGGCCGGCGATACCTGGATGATCACATCGAACCTGGTGAACGATATTCGCTATGGTTACATCCGCCAGGGAAATAGCGACCGCGGGGTAGGAACCGGTGATTACGTGACCTTCCGTTTCATGGATTCGCTCACGTCGCAGCACCGGTCGACGATCGTGAGTGTCCCGGTCAATAACATCGTTGACAATCTCAGCTGGAACAAGGGCAATCACAACTTTCAGTTTGGCGGGAATTGGCGGCTGGTTCACCAGAACAACTCATCGGATCTCAATTCCTACAACTCGGCCAGTTCAAATCCTTACTGGCTAGGCGGGAATCCTCCCGATCCCGCGAGCATTGGCGGTTTGCCCGTCGACGGGGGATTTACAAATTCTTACGGTATTGCCTACGCCAATCTGGTTGGCACAATTCCTTCCGTGACCAATGTTTACAACTATAAGATTACGAGTCCGACGAGCGGATCGCTTCTTTCCGACGGAGACTTCATCAACCGGCATTTCAAGGCGAATGAGTTCGAGTATTATCTGCAAGATTCCTGGCGCGTGAAACCGAATCTGACCCTCACATTCGGCATTCGTCACACAATTCTGCAAACTCCCTATGAAACCAGCGGCCAGCAGGTTGCTCCTACTATCGACACGCACACTTGGTTCATCCAGCGCCAGATTGCCGCCTCGCAGGGAGCAGTTTACGAACCGGACCTCACGTTCGCACCGACCGGCCCGACCTATGGCAAGCCCGGTTTCTGGCCTAAATCGAAAAACAATGTTGCTCCCCGTGTCGCCTTCGCCTATTCGCCGGATACAAAAACATCGATACGCGGCGGCTTTGGACTCTACTATGACCACTACGGTCAATCGCTGGTAAACATTTTTGATCAGAATGGATCGTTTGGGGTAAGCAGCCAGTTAACGAATCCAGCGGGCGTCTATGGTTATGAAACAGCCCCGCGCTTTACCGGGCGCAGAAATTTCCCGCCCATCAGCAATGGCGCGGCGCCCGCCACCGCGAGTTTTCCGTATACGCCGCCTGAGGGTCTTTTCCAAATTACCTGGGGCCTCGACAGCAAGTTGAAAACGCCCTACTCGGAAGCCATTGATTTTTCAGTACAGCGAGAATTGCCGGCAGGTTTCACTTTTGAAGTTGCCTATGTCGGGCGCATGGGCCGTCACTTGTTACAGCAACTGGATATGTCGGAACCTGTGAACTATGCCGATCCCAATGGCGGTGGCGATTACTTTACGAACGGATCAGCGCTTTCGCGGCTGGTGGACCAGAATAGCGGAAACTACGGACTCGTCGAAGATGCAGATGGAAATCCGATTGCCTCAACCAATCCCGTACCAGCGATTCGTTACTTTGAAGACGTCTTTCCCTATATGGCTGGATTCGACTACCCAGGGGAGAGTGCAACGCAGGCCATCTACAACAACGAGTGGGCGCCTTACCGGTCCAATTTAGGCGCGACAACCGCCCTGTCTGATCTTGATTTTTATTGCTACTACATTAGCGATGCGCAATGCAGCTCGGGCCCGAATCAACATAATCTGAACTCGAAGTTCTGGCAGAACCAGTTTTCTTCGCTCTATGCCCTCTCGTCGATCGGATCGAGCTATTACAACGCCGGTCAGTTTATCCTGCGTCATCCGAGCAGTCACGGGTTGCAGCTGGACTTCAGCTACACGCTGTCGAAATCGATCGACATGGGATCGGATGCCGAACGCGCCACTGAAAATGGGCAGGGTGCTTTCAGCAGTATCTACAACACATGGAAGCCGGAACTCAACCGGGGTGTTTCTGACTTTGATACTCGGCACATGATCACGATCGACTGGGTTTACCAGCTGCCGGTCGGGCGAGGGAAGGCTTTCCTCGGAAGCACGAACGGAGCTGTGGACGCGGTTATCGGCGGCTCGCAATGGTCGGGAATTCAGCGCTGGACCAGTGGCCTGCCGTTTTCTCTATTCGAGCCGGGCTGGACGACGAACTGGGAGCAGGAGAGTAATGCCATCGTGACCGGGAAAGTGAAGATGCGCCGCCACTTCGATTCTTCCGGCAACCCGCAGTTTTTCGATGATCCTGATGGGATCAATAGCGGTACCTTAACCGGAACGCCGGTGCGGCTGCCCTATCCAGGGGATGCGGGCGAAAGAAATAATTTCCGCGGCGACGGCCTGTTCGATATTGACTCCGGTCTGGCCAAGACCTGGAAGCTGGCCGAGTACGGCAATCTTCATTTCGCATGGGAAGTCTACAACGTCACCAACACCGTGCGATTTGATCCCGCCTGGATCGGCGCTGGACTTACAGGCGGCAATCTGGGCGTTGCAAGCGTGCTGCTATCACAGGGCCGCCGCATGCAGTTCTCACTGCGGTATGAGTTCTAACAGCCCAAGGAAAGGCCCGCCAATATCCGGCGGGCCTTTCCTTTTGGGGTCAGGCAGAGCGATTCAGTTAGCGCCGAGAGCTTTGACGAACTGATAGTAGAAATCGACGCCGCGATAGTAGGACTCGATGGGGATGCGCTCGTCCTTGCCGTGAGCGCGCACGTCGTTCCTTTCCAATGCGATTCCCGAGATGCCATAGGTCGGCATGCCAGCGCCGTTGGTATAAACGCCGTCCGAGGCTCCGGTTGCCATGGTCGGGATTATCGGAATGCCGGGCCACATTTTGTTTACCAACACTTCGAGCGGCTGCTGCACTTCCGGTTTCAGCGCCGTTGGTGGCAGAGCTTTGCGGTCCGGGGCGGTATCGAAGGCTTCTCCGGCATCGTTGACGTAGCGCACGGTAATCTTGGGATCGTTGAAGATGCGGATAAGATCCTGTCGCGTTTCTTCCAGTGAATGACCGGGCAGGATGCGGCAGTTGACATTGGCCTGCGCCGTCTGCGGCAGCGCATTGTTGGCATGCCCTCCGGAAAGGCGCGTGGCCACGCAGGTGGTGTGCATGATGGAGTTGTATGCCGGATTTTCCGAGAGGCGGTTGATGGCGGCTTCGTCTGGTGGTGTAGCAAGAATGGCCTTCATGTCGGAAGTGGTTTGGCCGGATTCAATCGTGCTCATCTTGGTGAAATAAGCACGGGTTACAGCGTTCAGTTCGAAGGGGAAGGTGTAGTTCTGCAGTCGCTGAAGCGCATCGGCGATCTGGTAGATGGCGTTGTCGGGCACAGGCAGCGAGCTGTGTCCACCGGGGTTGGTGGCGGTGAGCTGGTAGTCGCCGTAAAGCTTTTCGGTGGCATCGACGTCCATCGCGAGGGGCTTGCCGTTTTCGAGGTCTACGCCGCCGCCATCGGGGTTCACGACGAACTCGGCGTCGAGGAGATTGCGCTGATTCTTGAGGAGCCAGTCAACGCCGTTTGATCTGCCGCCTTCCTCGTCGGCAGTGAGCGCGAGGATGAGGTCGCGGTCGGGTTGATAGCCTTCTTTCTTGAGACGGAGGAATGTAGTGACCAGGATGGCGTCGCTTTCCTTCATATCCTGTGTGCCGCGTCCATAATAGAAGCCGTCTTTTTCGACGAATTTAAATGGGTCGCTGGTCCAGTCGTCGCGGCGCGCTTCCACGACATCGAGATGGCCAATGAAGAGAATCGGTTTCTTCTGTCCTGTTCCGCGCAGGCGAACGACAAGATTCTTCTTGCGGTCATTCGGGCCGCCGAGGTAGATGTCTTCTTCCGGAAAGCCAGCTTCAAGAAAGCGCTGCTGCATCGCTTCAGAGGCTGCGGTGACGTTGCCCACGGAATCCGTCGTGTTGATTTCGATGAGCTGCTGAAAAATGTCGTGCGAAAGCTTTCTGGTTTGCTCGTCAACCTGAGCAGCGCAGCGGCTGGGAGTGACGGCGGATGTAAAGGCGCAGAGCGCAAGAAGGCTAAGCGCAGCGGAGCAACGCATGTATTTCCCCTTTCCAGTAAAAGTCAAAAAGTAACAGATTGTGCAGGGAATTTGGGAAAGAAAGCACACGCAGGAAATGCTTGGAGGCGCGTGGATGCGGGTGTTATCGTCAACGAAATCTGTTTCTGCAAAGGTTGAAGAGATTGAAGAAATTAGTGGGTGCGTCGCTTTTTCTCTGCGGAGCTCTGTGCGTTGTCCAGGCGCAGAAATCGAAGCCGGTGATTACGCTCGATGAGTTCATGAGTGCAACCGATATTCGGGAGGCGCGGCTCGCGCCCGATGGACAAGCGGCGGTCATCTGGGCCTCGTCGCCCGACTGGCAGCATAATCGCTTTCGCGACGATCTGTGGCTCTGGCAGCAGAAGAACGGAGCGACAGTGCAGCTGACCCAGTCCGGATATGACTCGTCGCCTGCATGGTCGCCGGATGGAAAGTACATTGCATTCATCTCCTCGCGGGCGCTGACGGACGAGGACACCGACGCTAAAGACGACGACCCGGATGGTCCGGGGCGGGTGTGGATCATCGCCGTTGCCGGAGGTGAAGCATTTCCACTTTATAGAGAGAAGCTGGATGTGCATGCGTTTGCATGGTCGGCGGATGGGACGAAGATCTTCTTCTCCGTGCAGCAACAGCTGACGAAGGCGCAGGAAGACGCGCATAAAGAAGAGTGGAAAGACGTGATCCGTTGGCGCGAGCAGGAGCGCGGTGATGTGCTGCTGGCAATTCCTGTATTGGATGCGGTTGCGGAAGCGCAGAAAATACCAGGACCAAAGACCGCTGTGAAGAAAGAAAAAGAAAAAGAAAAAGGAAAAGAAAAAGACAAGGACGACGATGACTCGCCTTTGCCCAAGCTGGTGAAGGTGCTGGCAAAGAACGATCATGAAATTTCCGAGATCGCGGTTGCTCCGCAGCAGATTGCATTTGAAACCGAGTCGGTCTCGCATCGCATGGAAGGTCTGGAGGCGAGCGAAATCTTCCTGGTGGGCCTGAATGGCGGCGACGCGAAACAGCTGACGCACAATCAAGCGGTGGAAAGCGGTCTGCGATGGAGTTCGGATGGCAAGAAGCTTTACTTCAATGTACGCGCGGCGGCAGGGTCGTTCGATGGCAAGTATCAGGACGTGCAAGGTCGCTTGTATGTGATCGACCCGGTGAGCGGTAAGGCGGATCGTCTGGGTGCGGACTTCAAGGGGTCGCTCGAAGAGTTCACCATCGCTGGAGATGGAAGCATCATCGTCGAAGGCCTGGCCGGCACGCAGCAGCAACTCTACAAGATAGATGGGAGTAAAGCAGAGGCGCTGAATGGCGCCGCCGGCACGTATTCGGGCGTCGATGCCGCCAAGGTGGGAAATAAGTTTGTCGTGCTGCATTCGACGATCAACGATCCGACGCAGGCATTTGTTTCCGACAGTGCAGATCAACTGGAGCAGGCCAAGGCAGTGACAAGCTTCAACCCGGTCTTCCATGAGCGTGCGCAGCCTGAGTGGACCACCTACAAGTGGAAGTCGGATGACGGCACGGAAGTGGAAGGTGTGTTGATCTATCCTCCGGGGAAGAAATGCGCCAAGCACCTGCGCATGCTGGCGTTCATTCATGGCGGCCCCGGGGATGCTGACGGCAATCACTTCGGCGCGGACTGGTACGACTGGGCGACGTTAGCGGCCGCGAACGGATGGCTGGTGTTCCGTCCGAATTATCGCGGGTCGAGCGGCTACGGAGATTAGTTCATGCTGCAGATTGCGCCTCATCTGGTTTCTGTTCCGGGCAAAGATATTCTGGCAGGCGTCGATGCGCTGGTGAAGGATGGCATTGCCGATCCGAATCACCTGACAATTGGCGGATACAGCTATGGTGGCTACATGACGAACTGGCTCATTACGCAGACCACGCGCTTCAAGGCCGCTGTGACCGGAGCAGGAGCCGTAGAGCATGCGGCGAACTGGGGCAACGACGATGAGACCTATGACGATGCCTGGTACCTGGGTGGTGTTCCATGGGAGAAGCCGGAGATGTATCAGTCAGAAGCGGCGCTCTTTCAATTCGACAAGGTGAAGACGCCGACACATCTTGTCGGAGGCAATGCCGATGTGCGCGTCAGCTTTCTTGAAGATGTGTTGATGGAGCGGGCTTTTCAGCAGATCAAGGTGCCGCATACTTTCCTGGCGTTTCCTGGCGAAGGACATAGTCTCGAAAAAAATCCCTGGCACGGATACATCAAAGTGCGTGAAGAGCTGAAGTGGCTGGATAAATATGTCAACGAGTAGACGATACAAGTTGCTCGTTTCTCTTTTTGCGGCGTGGCTGCTCGTTGCAGGTTGTGGTGGCGCGTTCGCACAGGAGAAGGTCATCATCGACACCGATATCGGCGACGATATTGACGATGTTTTTGCGCTGGGGCTGGCTTTATCGAGCCCGGAACTGAAGATTCTCGGCGTCAGCTCGGCGTGGGGAGATACGGAGCTGCGCAGCCGCATGCTGGATCGTCTGTTGTGCGAAACGGGACGCAGCGATACTCCCGTTGTGACCGGGATAAAGACAGCGAGCAAAACCGCGTTTTCACAAGAGGTTTGGGCAAAGGCAGGCGAAGCTCACGACCATGCGGACGCGATTGATTTTCTCCTCGATCAGATTCGGAAGAATCCAGGCGAAATTACTCTCATTGCGATTGCGCCGTTGACGAACATCGGAGCGGCGATTGATCGCGATGCTGAGACGTTCCGGAAACTGAAACGTGTCGTCATCATGGGAGGCTCGGTGCGGCGTGGCTATGACGATTTTGGCCTCGATCGAACGCGCCCTCCCGAAGCGGAATACAACATCGCCATGGCTCCTTCCGCCGCGCAGAAGCTTTTTCGTTCCGGTGTGCCGATCTATATGATGCCGCTCGATTCCACGCAGCTGAAATTTGATGAAGTGAAGCGTACGATGCTGAGCACGGTGAGCACTCCGCTCACCGATTCGTTGCAGGTGCTTATCGCCGAGTGGCAGCGGGTGGCCCATCAAACAACGCCGACGATGTTCGACGCGATGGCGGTGGCTTATGCGGTGCACCTGGAACTTTGTCCGGCTACGCCGTTACATATCGAGGTAGATAGTTCAGGGTTTACTCGCGAAAGCGTCGGTGCGCCGAATGCGAACGTCTGTCTGAACTCCGATTCAGATCGCTTTTTCCAGTTTCTGATGCCTCGCTTGCTGGAACAAAAAATGAGCGGCGCTTCCTCATGCATCGCCAGAAAATAGTTCTAAATTGGTGATGTCTGGAGCATCGCATGGATTCCTCGTTCCTCTCGGAATGACTCCCGACAAAAATTATTGCGGTATTACGTCGAGCGTCAACACCTCAAATGGAGCCAGCTGAAATTCGTGTGGAGTCTGGGAACTAAGCGCGATAGCTGGCTTCTCGGCATCGTCCCTCCACGGACTTTTGGCAATGTAGTGTTGCGGGGCGCCGACGGGAAGCTCGAAGGTGTCTTGAATATCAACGCGGATGCTCTGTGTGTGATTGCTGGGATTACGCAGTACCAGGATGCCTTTTCGAGGTGTCCACGAAG
>JAATFH010000131.1 GCA_015655315.1 Terriglobales bacterium | reverse complement strand
GATATCACTCTTCATCGTCACCGAGACACGGTGAAACCGGGCTTTGCCTTCAGCCTTGCGCAGGACCTGCCGCGCAACTTTCGCGTCTTTTTACGCATGGGCTGGAATGACGGCCACTACGAATCCTTCACTTTCAGCGAAATGAATAACACGGTCTCCTTTGGAAGCGACCTTTCGGGTGACGCGTGGCACCGTCCGCTCGACCGCCTCGGCAGTGCGTTTGTAAACAGCGGTCTTGGACGCGACCATCGCGAGTATCTGGCACTGGGTGGGATCGGTTTTATGCTGGGGGACGGCGGCCTGCGCTATGGACGGGAAAGCGTCAGCGAAACTTACTACACGGCCCATGCATTCGGTGGCCTCTACGTCGCCGCGCAAATCTCCTTTATCAACAACCCGGGCTTTAACCGTGATCGCGGCCCCGTCGTGGTTCCCGGCCTGCGCGCTCACATCGACTTCTGAAAGAAATACCCTGCGATCTCCGGGAGTGTCTCAACTCGCATTTCTATAATGGTTGGCTAGCAGGCAGGAGATGAACGCCCGTGAGCCCACCGATGCTGGAAAAGATGTGCCCGTTTTTCATCGTAAGCGTCGTCGATCAAACCATCGCGTTCTATCGTGACAAGCTCGGGTTTGAGAGCTGGCACCAGCAGCCGGAGCGCGAGCCATTCTTTGGCATCGTCGGTCGCGATGGGGCGATGCTTTTTATAAAGTCGGGCGAAGCCGAGCCTCTGCCTAACTCGAAGCGCGATCCTGCGATGCGATGGGATGCCTATATTCTGGTGCATGACCCGATGCGCTGGCCGCTGAGTTCGTCGATCGCGGGGTAGCGTTCAGCGTGCCGCTCGAGGATACCCACGACGGACTGCGCGGCTTCGAGATTACTGATCCTGATGGGTATGTCCTGTTTTTTGGCCGACCGAGGCAGGGTCGGGCAGGCGCAAACTGAGACATACGATTTCCTTATAGGTTCACCGTCACCGAAGCTACACTCACTGCGGTAAACTCGATCAGTGATGGACTTGATTGGTTGTGGCACGGCGCTGGTTACTCCGTTTCGGGCGGACGGCGCAATCGACGAACAGACGCTCTATGCGCTTGCGCAGTGGCAGATTGAAAGCGGCATCAACTGGCTGGTGGCCTGCGGGACGACGGCGGAAACGCCTTCGCTGAACGACGAAGAATGGCTGCGGGTGATTCGCATTGTGACCGAAGCGGCGGCGGGCCGCGTGCCGGTATGGGCGGGCTGCACGCACAATGCGACGCGCGAGGCGGTGCAGAGGGCGCGTATCGCATCGCAGGTGCCGGGCGTGACCGCTATTCTGACCGCCAATCCGTACTACAACAAGCCGGGACAGGAAGGGCAATATCAGCACTTCAAGGCGATTGCGCATGCGGTGGAGCTGCCGGTGGTGCTCTACAACATTCCCGGGCGCACGGGCACGAACCTGGAGCCGGCGACGGTGCTGCGGCTAATTGAAGACGCGCACAACATTGCGGGCGTAAAGGAGTCGAGCGGCAGCCTGCCTCAGATTACGGAGCTGGTGACGCAGGCTCCGCGCAACTTCAGCGTCTATGCAGGCGACGACAATATGACGCTTGGCGCCATCGGCGTGGGCGCGAGAGGGCTGGTTTCTGTCGCGTCGAATGAAATTCCCGCCGAGATGGCGCATATGGTCGAATCCGCTCTGACCGGCGACTGGCCGGTGGCGCGGCAGATCAACCGCAAGTATTTCCGGCTGATTCAGGCAAACTTCTGGGAGACGAGCCCTGGGCCGGTCAAGGCCGTGATGGCCATGATGGGAAAGATCGAAGAGCATTACCGGCTGCCGATGGTGCCCGTCGCACAGGCGACGCGCGCGCGGCTGGAACGGCTGGTGGGTGAGCTTGGGCTCCTCGTGCACGCTCCGCAGGAAGAGGGCGACTACCGGATGTTCTAACCGGCGCGAGATGTTTACCTTATAACGATGAAAATAATTTTTACTGGGACTGCCTTCTCAAACTCGTGATGACCATTGATCCATTGGAAGAAAAAGTAGAAGCATATTTTGCTGCCGGTGCGGCAGCCGGGGATGACCCGATGGCTATATTCGCATTCGAAGAACTTCGCGATGCGCTGGAGGCGGGCGCGGTTCGCGCGGCGGAGCCGGATGCTGAGACCGCCACCGGCTGGCGGGTGAATGCGTGGGTGAAGCGGGGCATCCTTCTGGGTTTCCGGCTGGGACAGCTGGCTTCTTCGGGCGACGACCTTTCTTTCGTCGATAAGCACACCTACCCTGCACGGAGATTTACACCGGAGCAAGGGATTCGCATCGTGCCGGGAGGTTCCTCGGTTCGGGCGGGCGCGTACCTGGCGAAGTCGGTCGTATGCATGCCGCCGATGTACGTGAACGTGGGCGCGTATGTCGATGAGGGCACGATGGTCGATTCGCACGCGCTGGTGGGCAGCTGCGCGCAGATTGGTAAGCGCGTGCACCTGAGTGCCGCGGCACAGGTGGGCGGCGTGCTGGAACCGGTCAACGCGAGCCCTGTGGTGCTGGAGGACGATGTGCTCGTGGGAGGCAACTGCGGCGTGTATGAAGGCACGATCGTCCGTAAGCGGGCCGTGCTGGCGGCAGGGACTGTGCTGACACGCGGTACTCCGGTCTATGACGTAGTGAATGGTGTGGTGCTGCGGGCCGAAGGCGAGACGCCGCTGATCATTCCGGAGGGCGCTGTGGTGGTGCCGGGTGCGCGGGCTGTGTCTAAAGGCAAGGGGCAGGAGTGGGGTTTGAGTGTCTATACGCCGGTCATCGTGAAGTATCGCGACGAGAAAACGGAGTTGAGCCTGGCACTGGAGGATTTGCTTCGATAAGCTGCTTCAGGTCCTGGCAAAGTAGGGAAAAGCAGATCCTTCGACTACAGCTGGGCTTCGCCCTGCCTCTGCTCAGGATGACAATGCAATTCGCGCTCAGGAGGACACCACGACTGAACCTCAGGGGTCACAATTGATATGGAACCAGCGTTAAAGAAGCTTTGCTGCTCCGATTGTCATCCAACCGCTGTGATTTACTCTAAGTAGAAGAACCGTTTTACAGGAAAATACTCATACGCCGAAGGCGTGTGTGCCTGGACGGCAAGTCCAAAATATGGCCGACGCAAAGCTGCAAATCATTCCGCTGGGCGGGTTAGGCGAGTTCGGCATGAACTGCCTCGCTATCCGCTACAAAGACGACATCATCGTTATTGACGCCGGTCTCATGTTTCCCGAGTCCGAGCTGTTAGGCGTAGACATTGTCGTTCCCGATATCACTTACCTCGTTGAAAACCGCGAGATCGTGCGCGGCATCATCCTGACGCATGGGCACGAGGACCACATCGGCGGGCTGCCGTGGATTCTCTCCGAGCTGAACGTGCCGGTGTATGGCACGGAGTTTACGCTGGCCTATGTCGAGGGCAAGCTCGAAGAGCACAAGCTGCTGGACGAAACGGAGCTGATCGAGATTGCTCCGGGGTCGAAGTTTCCCATTGGGCCGTTCACGGTCGAGCCGATTCGTGTCACACACAGCCTTGTCGATTGCGTGGCGCTGGCGATTGACACGCCGGTTGGCGTCGTCGTGCATACAGGCGACTTCAAGATCGATCTCTCGCCGCCGGATGGCAAGGCTTTCGACCTGCACAAGTTCGCCGAGTACGGCCAGCGCGGTGTGCTCGCGTTGCTGCAGGATTCGACGAACGTGGACCGGCCCGGTTACACACCGAGCGAATGGGCGGTAAAGCCGCGCCTAGACGAATTGTTTTCACGCACGAAGAAGAAGCTCTTCTTCAGCTGCTTCTCGTCGTCGATCTATCGCATACGCATCGCCATCGATCTGGCGCATACACACGGACGCAAGGTTGCGATTGTCGGGCGGTCGATGGTGGAGTCGTCGGAGATAGCACAGGATCTCGGCTATCTCGACGTGCCTCCGGGCATCATCATCCATCCCGGACAGATTGGCGACTACAGTCCGGAAGAGGTGATGATCCTGATCAGCGGCACGCAGGGCGAACCGATGAGCGCGCTGAGCCGCGCCGCTGTGGACAACCATAAGCATGCGCGCATTCTGCCCGGCGATACGGTGGTGCTGAGTTCGCGCGTCATTCCCGGCAACGAGAAGAGCATCTACCGCGTCATCGACCATCTTTACCGGCGTGATGCGCATGTGATCTTCGACGATGGAGCTTCGGGGCTGATCCACGTCAGCGGGCACGCCAGCCAGGAAGAGCAGCGGTTGATGATCAACCTGCTGCGGCCAAAGTTCTTTATTCCGGTGCACGGCGATTACCGGCATCTGAAGAAGCATGCCGAGATGGCGCAGACTATGGGCGTCGTCGATCTGGCCATGGTCATCGAGAATGGCGACATCCTCGAACTCGACCGGGACGACGCGCGTAAGAATGGCAAGATTACCGCGGGACGGGTGTGCATTGATTCCGGATCGACATCCGAAGTTGTCGAAGACCTTGTCATCCGCGACCGGAGGCATCTGAGCGAAGACGGATTTCTGCTGCCCATCCTGACGATTAACAAGTTGAGCGGCAAGGTCGAGCGACAGCCGGAGATCGTGAGCCGTGGTTTCGTCGGAGCCGATCAGGAGCTGATGGATGCGGCACGCAACGTGGTCAGCCAGACGCTCGAAAACTCGAGCGATGAAGAAAAGGCTGACTACGGCGTCATTAAAGAAAAAATTCGTATCGACCTGAAGCGCTATATCCAGAAAAACACCAGTCGCAGGCCGCTGATCATGCCGGTAATCCTGGAAATTTGAGGAGCGAAGATGCGGGGAAAACTCATTCTGCTTGCGGTATGCGCTTTTCTGTCTGCACCGTTTGTTCACGCACAGGCTGCAACAGCAGCATGCCCATCGACCAAAACGCTGGATGATCTTGTCAAGGCTCTGGACGATGCGGTGAGCGGTCCTGCCGACAAGGACCGCACCTGTCTGCGGCAGGTGCTGCTTCCGGAAGCGCGGTTGATTCCTGTCAGCAAGGGAAAAGACGGTGCGGTTACGCAACATGTTCTTTCCGTGGATGACTGGATCGCTCGCGTCAAAGCACGCGGTCATGCGGAATTCTATGAAGTTCAGGTGAAGTATCCCTCGGATGTGTATGGGCATATCGCGCATCTTTGGAGCACGTATGAAGTTCGGCCCACGCCGGATGGCAAGCCGGAGGTGCGCGGCATCAACAGCATCCAGGCCGTCTTTAACGGGAACGAGTGGAAGGTGATCGAGGTGCTGTGGCAGGCCGAGACTTCCGATGAGCCAGTTCCGTCGAAGTATCTTCCCTAATCCGTAACGCGGAGTTTCAGCTTGCTCGTTTCCTACAAAGAAATTCGCGACGCACAGGAGCGCATTCGCGGCGTTGCTGTGCATACGCCACTGGTACGGTTGCAAATTGCCGACTCGCCGGGGAATGTTTATGTAAAGGCCGAGGGATTGCAGCCTATCGGCAGCTTTAAGCTGCGCGGCGCTTATAACAAGATCGCGCAGTTGAGCGAGGACGAGCGCAAGCGCGGCGTCATCACCTATTCGAGCGGGAACCACGCTCAGGGTGTTGCCTATGCGGCTAGCGCTCTCGGGGCAAAGGCGGTGATCGTGATGCCGTCCAATGCCCCGGAAGTGAAGAAGCAGGCGACCTCGGCTTTAGGTGCTGAGATTGTTACCGTCGGCCCCTCAAGTTCAGAACGAAAGCTGAAAGCAGAAGAGCTGGAAGCGAAGTTCGGATACGTGATGGTTCCGCCGTATGACGATCGGGCGATCATCGCAGGACAGGGGACGTGCGGTCTTGAGATTCTAGAAGACCTGCCCGAAGTGGACCTGGTGCTTTCGCCGGTAAGCGGTGGAGGGCTTCTAAGCGGTGTGGCTACGGCCATCAAGCTCATCAAGCCGGAAGTTCGCGTTTTTGGCATTGAGCCGAAGTTGGCCGCCGACGCGCAGGAGAGCTTTCGCGGTGGAAAGCTGGTGAGCTGGCCCGCTGAGATGACAACGCGGACGATGGCCGATGGGCTGCGCACGCAGAGTCTTGGCGAGCTGAACTTCGAGCACATACGCGCTTATGTGGATGACATCATCACTGTGAAAGAGGGCGAGATTGCGGAAGCCATGCGCGTGCTGTTGTACCAGGCGCGTCTCACCCCTGAGCCGAGCGGCGCAGTCACGACGGCGGCGATGCTCTTTCATCGCGAGCAACTGCTTCCCTTCCAGAATGCTGTGGTGGTGATGAGTGGCGGGAATGTCGAGCCGGAGATACTTCGGCGCGTGATGTCCTGGAATTAGTTTCACAAAGCGCGATGACCCCGGGCGATGCTCGTCACTCTTCTACTTCCCCTTGTCTTCTTCCACTAACCGCTACAATCTGAAGACGATGCTTCGTACGGTTCAAGCGACCCGGTATGTGACTCCTCTGCGTGAAGGCGGCTCGCTGCCGGCCATTATCGAGGCCGACGATCTGGGCTTGTACGTTCTGAAATTCAGGGGCGCCGGGCAAGGACCGCTTGCGTTGCTGGCCGAACTGGTAGCCGGGGAGATTGGCCGCGCACTTGGCTTGAGGGTGCCGGAGCTGGTTTTCGTCGAGGTAGATGCTGTTCTCGGACGCAATGAACCGGATTCGGAGATTCGCGACCTGCTGAAGCGGAGCGTGGGGCTGAATCTGGCGCTCGATTATTTGCCCGGATCAACGATGTTCGACCCGGCGGCGGGCGATACTGCCGACCCGGAGCTGGCTTCGCTGGCTGTCTGGTTTGACGCCTTCGTCACCAATGTGGACCGGACGCCGCGCAATCCCAATCTGCTGAAATGGCATCGGGAGTTGTACTTTATCGATCACGGAGCGGCGCTGTATTTTCATCACAACTGGCCGAGCATCGAGCAGGCGCCATGGTCCCTGTTTCCAGCGATTCGCAGCCATGTGCTTTTGCCGTGGGCTTCGGCAATCGATGCAGCGGATCGAGAGGCGCACACGCGGCTGAAGACTTCTACATTTGAGACAATTCTGGACGCTGTTCCTGACGCGTGGCTGCTGCCGGAAACAGGCGATCTTACTCCGGCGGAGAAGCGCGGGGGGTATCTCCGGTATTTCACCGAGCGGCTCGCTGCATCGTCGATTTTTGTAGAGGAGGCGACACGTGTCCGCGCAGAGCTCGTTTGATTACGCAGTGATTCGCGTGGTGCCGCGCGTCGAGCGGGAGGAGTTCGTCAACGCGGGGGTCATTGTCTTTTGCCTGCAGAAGAACTTCCTCGCGGCCAGGGTACACGTCGATCCGGAACGATTGAAAGCGCTCTGGCCGGAAGTGGATGTTGACTTGATCCGGCAGCACCTGGAGGCGTTTCCGAAGGTCAGCGCGGGCGATCCTTCGGCGGGGCCAATTGCGCAATTGAGCCTGCGGGAGCGCTTCCACTGGCTGGTTTCCCCGCGCAGCACCATGATTCAGGTGTCGCCGGTACACAGCGGCATATGCGGCAATCCGGAAGAGTCGCTCGACAGGCTGTTCACGCGCCTGACATGCTAGGAAATGCGGAGTTTAAACCGATGGATGCGGAAATGCGTCAGACCACTGTGATGCCGAAACGATTGCTTGCTTTCTCTGCCCTTCTTCTCATCACCGCTCCTCTCACCTGGGGGGAAAAGAATTCGCCTCCTGCGCATGGAACGAGAGGAACGGTCGTGCATGTGGCAAACCTTTATGCGCAGGCAGATGAATCGGCGACCAGGGTGAGTACGGTGACGCCAGGGCGCGAGCTGGTGATCGCTGAGCGCAGCGATAGGTGGTTGCGCGTGTTTGCGAATACCGACGTGGAAATCGTCAATGAAAACGACGCTCCCGTCTTCGGCAACGAGACAAATGCGCAGCCGATCTCGGGATGGATTCTGGACAAAGGCGTGGTCACGGCGGAGACGCCGAAGGGGGACGCGATCCTCTTTGGCGAAGCGGTGAGTAGGGAGATCCTGGCCAGCCAGCCGCACCCGCCGCCGGACGCGGCGCAGAGCGCACGGCGGCTTTACCGGATGGTTGTCGACCTCTATCCGCAGTCGACACGCGCAGCGGAGGCGATGTGGCGCGCGGCGGATATTCGCTGGCAGTTGCAGAAGGCCGATTCGTTCTCGCGACCTTCGGCGCATGAGAAAGAGAACTACCTGCGCGAGCAAATGGACGATAACGAGATGAAGAAAATCCAGAAGCTCTATCCGCATACGAAGTGGGCTGACCTGGCTGCCTTCGACATGATCGACAACAAGATTTGCGGCGATTGGCAGGGATCGGAGAAGTGTCCGGAAAAAGAGGCGGAGCTTTATACGAAATACGCCGATGAGCATCCGGACTCGCCGAAAGCAGCGCAGTCTCTGTATCAGGCGGCCTGGCGCGAGGCTTCGGCTGGTGACATGTACCAGTCCGATAATGATGAGAAGAAATCAAACGACGCACGCAATCACGCCAAGGATCTGGCAGGACGTGTGCAGACGAAGTATTCCGACAGCGACTATGCGGCGCGCGCGGCTGGTCTGGTATACAAGATGGAGCAGCAGATTCCTATTTACGGCAACGATAGAGAGTGATTGCTGACGACTGAAGCGAAAGCAGATCCTTCGACTGCGCCTTACTCCATGAGGCTTCGCTTGGGATGACAGCTTTTGCCGGCCTGATATTCGCACAAAATACCGGAGGCTTTTTGAACGACTACCTGATTTCTGTATTGCTGGGCATTGTTGAGGGATTGACGGAATTTCTGCCGGTTAGCTCCACCGCTCATTTGCGTATCAGCGAAGCCCTGCTGCATCTGAACCTGTCCGATCCATACTGGAAGATGTACACCATTGTGATCCAGTTAGGCGCGATTCTGGCGCTGATGCTGGTCTTCACCGGCCGCATCGTTGAATTCCTGCGGACATTTCCCGAGGGCGAAGAACACGACCGCACGATCTGGAATCATCCGCTGACGCTGACGCTGATTGCCTTCTTCTGCACAGCCATTCCCTCCTTCCTGCTGACAAAAACCATCGGCAAGCACCTCGAAAATCTAAAAGTGATGGCGCTCTCCCTGCTGATCGGCGGCATCGTGATGTGGGCGGTCGATGTGTGGAGTACGCGCAGCGATCCGGCGACGACGCATGTGGAACAGATGTCCCTGGGACAGGCGATCTGGATTGGACTGTGCCAGGTGCTTTCCGCCGTATTTCCGGGCACTTCGCGGTCCATGTCAACCATTGCGGCGGGCCAGTTGGTGGGGATTTCGCGTCCGGCGGCACTCGAATTCAGCTTTCTCGTGTCTATTCCGACGATGATCGCGGCCACCGGCTATGACCTGTTGAAGACGCTTCATCCCAAACATGTGGAGGGCGCGGAAGCGATTGCGCCCCTGGTGATGACCGGGCACGGCTGGATCGTGCTGGCGATTGGCTTTGTCGTCTCGTTTTTTGTGGCTTTGGGCGTGGTCGAATGGTTCCTGCAGTGGGTACGCAAGCACGGTTTCACGCCGTTTGCCGTATACCGGATCATCGTGGGTATTCTTCTATTTATTTTTGCGTCAAGACTGGCGTGAAACAAGGCTGTTCCCTGTCTGGGTTCCCCCGGTTGATTTTTCCCGGGCGAGAACCCCGTATCTGGGATAATAAAACTGCTCTGGGGGTTCGGAACGGTAAAGCCGTCAATTTCGGCCGTGCCTTCGTGTGTCTCTCATGAAACCCCTCAAACTGGTTCTTACGCCAACGCGCAACCGCCGTCTGAATGAGCTGATTGGGCTCATGGTGCTGGTTGTAGCGGGCCTCCTTCTTCTTGCCCTCGCTTCCTATCACTCGACCGACCCGTCGTTTAATACAGTTGTGGGCGCTACTACGACACGTCCCGAAAACTGGATCGGAGTCGTCGGCGCGTATATCAGCGACCTGCTGTTGCAGCTGGAGGGCGCGGCGGCTTTCTGCCTGCCGCTGTTGTTGGCCGCGCTGGGCTGGACGTGGATGCGGTCACTGCCCGCCGGATCACCCTGGGCAAAGACAATTGGCGCATTTCTGACGCTGCTCTTCGTTCCGGCAATTTTCGGGCTGCTACCGGGCCATCTGCATTTCTTCGGCGGAGTACCCATGGAGGGGCTGACCGGACGCCTTGTAACGGATGCGCTGGTGCATTACCTGAATTTCCCCGGCGCATGCATCTTTACCATTGCCATGGTGGCGGTAGCCGTTTATCTATCAACGACTTTCAGTTTCAACACCGCTAAGGAATGGCTCTCCATTCGCTTTGCCTTTGTGCTGGCGTGGCGCGACCGCATCGCCAACTGGCGGCAGGCACGTGCGCGTGCCCGGGAAAACAAGAGAATTACGCGGGAAGAGGCTATCCGCGAAAAAGA
This sequence comes from Terriglobales bacterium, assembly GCA_015655315.1. Classification (GTDB taxonomy): domain Bacteria; phylum Acidobacteriota; class Terriglobia; order Terriglobales; family Acidobacteriaceae; genus Alloacidobacterium. Next base: position 6,905 of record JAATFH010000131.1, on the reverse strand, counting down.
GCTGATCAAGGCGCGCAAAGCCACGGCAAAGCAGGAGAAGCTGAACTTCAAGAAGCAGCCGGAAGCTGTGGCCGAGGAAGAAGCGGTTCCGGCACATCGCCAGGGCGGCTTTGCCGAGATGATGCCCGAGCCTGCTCCACCGCCGAAGAGCGTATGGGAGCAGATGCCGCGGGCGACGGTGCCCGATCCCGAACCGGAACCAGAGCCGGTACCTGCTCCGCCGAGCATCGCCGTGAATGAGCGCGCCGATGCCGAAATACACAAGGTCACGGTAGCTCCAAAATCGCACAACGGCTTCCGGCTGCCTCCAAGCACGCTGCTGCACCGCAGCGAAGATACGCAGGTGGTCCGCGAAGATGAGCTGCGGGCTGAGGCGCAGGTGCTGGTGGAAAAATGCGCTGAGTTCGATGTGACGGGGCAGGTGGTGCAGATCAATCCCGGCCCGGTTGTCACAACGTTTGAATTCCGGCCCGAGGCAGGCGTGAAATACAGCCGTGTCACGGGTCTCGCCGAAGACCTGTGCCTTGCCATGCGCGCCGAGAGCATCCTGATCGAGCGCATGGCGGGCAAGAGCACGGTCGGCATTCAGGTGCCGAACCATGAGCGCGAGACCATCTGGCTGCGCGATGTGATCGAGGCGGAGAACTTCGGCCAGTCGAAGAGTAAGCTGACGCTGGCCATGGGCAAAGACATCAACGGGCGCATCGTCACTGCCGATCTGGCGACGATGCCGCACGTTCTGATTGCCGGATCGACGGGCAGCGGTAAATCGGTCGCGATTAACGCGATGATCATGTCGGTGCTCTACAAGGCGACGCCGGAACAGGTCCGCATGATCCTCGTCGATCCCAAGCGCGTTGAACTGGGCATGTACGAGGGCATTCCACATCTCTTTACGCCGATCATTACCGAGCCCAAGCTCGCAGCGAACGCGCTGCGGAATGCTGTCCGCGAAATGGAGCGGAGGCTGAAGCTGTTGGCATCGCGCAGTGTGCGCAACATCGACCAGTACAACAAGCTGTTTGAGAACGGCACGCCGAGCCTCTTCGAAGATGAAGAAGAGCAGAAACCTCTGCCTTACATTGTCATCATCATCGATGAACTGGCCGACCTGATGATGCTCGACAAGGCCAATGTCGAAGAATCGGTCACGCGGCTGGCACAGATGGCACGCGCCGTCGGTATTCACCTTGTGCTGGCAACGCAGCGACCTTCGGTCGATGTCATCACCGGCCTGATCAAAGCGAACGTGCCTACGCGCATGTCCTTCCGGCTGGCGACGAAAGTCGATTCGCGCACCATTCTGGATTCGAATGGCGCGGAATCGCTGCTGGGACGAGGCGATATGCTCTTTCTGCCGCCGGGAACTTCGCGGCTGCAGCGTGTGCATGCTCCGTTCGTCACGGAAAAAGAAATCTCCGCGGTTACAGAATTCTGGAAGAAGCAGTGCGATGCCGAGTATGTGCAGGGCTTCCTTGAGTCACCGAAAGACGACAAGGGCCGCGATCTCGATATGGACGCGGACGGCGACGGGGTCAATGACGAGCTTTTCGAAGACGCAGTGCGTCTGATCATGGAATTCGGCAAGGCCTCCACTTCCCTGCTGCAGCGGCGTCTGCGTATCGGCTACGGACGCGCCGCGCACCTGATCGATATGATGGAGCGCGATGGGATCGTCGGCCCGGCTGAAGGATCGAAGCCGCGCGAAATTCTGAAGCCGCCGGACTGGCTGAACGAAGTCGAACAGGCGCTGCGATAAAAAGCTATCTCCTCAAAACGCGTTTCCGGCTTTTTGCGTCTTATTGGATCGGTGAAACGTATCCCGCTCTGACGAGCAGTACCAGAGCGGGATACCTTCATGCGCCTGAGGCGAGGATGGGTTACGAGGCTCGGCAAGGCTGGGCAAACGCCACAGTGCTCTCTGATCCTGGTGGCTGCTGCCCTTCTTTGCCTCTTCACATTTCCAACTGCGTTATCTGCAAAGCATCGATCCACAACCAAATCATCTCCTTCCGATATGGAAGAAGAAACGCGCCAGCGGTTGCGCGAGCATGGCTGGTGGCCTACGCGCGGGGATGCGGCACGTCACGAGTACGCGGGTTCGGCGGCCTGCGCGGCGTGCCACGAGATTGAATCGGCCTCACAACCCGGGACCTCGATGGCGCACGCGGCCGAACCCGCAAACGACAGTGTTGTTCTGCGTAACGCGCCATTGCTGAGCTCACAGCCAGGTGATCCCTCTCCGTTCCAGACAACGATTCGACGCGAAGCGCATGGCAGCGAATACACGGTGGTTCGTGGCGGCTATGCCATGCGCGGCCAACTGCTGTGGGCGATGGGTGCGGGAACCATGGGACAGACATACATCGTCGACGCGGACGGGACGCTCTACGAGGCGCACCGCACATACTTCAGCGAAATCAAGGGTCTTGATCCGACGCCAGGGCAATCTGACAAGCTCACTGAAAACATGGAAGAAGCGTTCGGCCATCCTCTTGCGGCAACCGATGCGGCTTCGTGCTTCGCGTGCCACACGCTGCAATCTTCCGTGAAAGGACAGTTCGATCCTGCACGCGCTTTGCCTGGCGTTGGGTGCGAGTCGTGCCATGGACCCGGCGCAAAGCATGTGCGGGCGATGCAGAACAATCAACTCGATGAAGGCCTTCGCGCGATCTTCACGCCCTCTTCGTTGAGTCCAGTGGAGAAGAATGATTTTTGCGGCGCATGTCATCGTGCGCCTTTAGACGTTGTGGCAATCAAGGCATTTCTGCCGATTAATGTGCGCTTTCAACCTTACCGCCTCTCGCACAGCCGCTGCTGGAGCAAGCCTGACGCGCGTCTTACCTGTGTTGCCTGCCACAATCCTCATGAGGAAGTGCGCCACGAGACGAGCTTCTACGATGCGAGGTGTCTCGCATGTCATCGCTCACGCGATGACGAACGTGCAAGTGCAACTGCGACAGTCGCGGCCTGCAAAGTTGCCGACCACCAATGCACCTCGTGTCATATGCCGAAGTATCGCGTGCCGAGCATGCATGGCAGCTTCACCGATCATGACATCCGCATCGTGCGTGCTGGCGAACCTTTCCCTCTTTAAGACTTGTTCCCCCGCAGGGCAAGCCAGTCGCGCTGATACGCAAAGCTCACGGAAAGCAACAAGATTCCCAGACCGAGGAAGCTGAGAATGCGATAACCCTGGCTTAGCTGGCGCGTGTCTACGATAAATACTTTCGCGATACTGAGTGTGAGCAGAGCTAGCGCCTGCCAGCGCAGAAAGGCTGATTTCCTCCAGAAGCCGACACCCAACATCGCCGCCCCAAAGACCATGGCCCAGGCAGAGTAGGTGAACTGCTCGTAGATATACAGATCGGCGCTTTTCGCGGAGGACTGCACCATCCAATAGGAGTGAATCTCCAGACACACCGCGATCATGGCCAGTACGGTCACTGCAATTCCCGCTGCGATAGCAATGGACCGCCATGCGCGAGTAGCATGCACGGCTATCCACGCAGCGAAGGCGAAGGTAGCAATCGCTATCAGGTAGGTGGCAAAACGCGCATTCAGTAAAACAGGCTGACCGCTGCCAAGAGGAACTACGTTGACGCCGACAAATGCCAGTGCCAGCACCGCGCTTGCCAGGAATCGCAATTCGGGTTGCGCCTGCTGTCGCGCCATCCATAGCAGCAGTGCCCCTTCCAGCAGCCAGCCGATGGGGATGTAATGGTCGTGCAGTTCCAGAGGTATGGCCGCAGTGAAAAAGATGACGCTGATGGCCATGTAGACCGTAGGCAGCGCCATGGGGCCGCCGTTTAAATGCCACCGGCGCGAGATGCGCAGCATGACCAGATAGAACGCCGCCAGCGGGAGCGCGATCCATGGACGGGCGTACGTCCTTCCCGGTTCGCTGAGCAGCGCGTAGAACTCAAAGAATGCGAGCGCGGCATTTAGCAGTGGCAACGCGATGAGAACGACATTGTCCTGTACGGAGAGATTGCGCGCCTGGGTCGTCAGACGCAAGTTACGCAACAGCTGAGGAGCGATTGCGAAAAGCAGGAAGAAGGCAACCAGAAAGAAAGCAGCCAGAGCAAACTGCCGGTCCGAGTAATAACTGACATACCAGGCGATGGCATAAAAGCTGGTGCCAACAAAGGCCGCGAGCAGGAGTCGCGACCAGGGCCGCAATGCGATCAGCACAATCGATGCAAGGTCGAGCAAAAGGAGATAGCTGAAGAGTTCCAGCGCGTGGTTCTGGCCGTTTGAAAGTAGCAGAGGAGTGATGAAGCCTCCGATAGCCGCATAAAAGGCGAGCACCTCGGAGTTCTGCATCCAGCACAGAATGGCGTTGGAGGCGGTCACCAGCACCATGGCGAGCAGCGCAACGGCGCCGGGCACAAGATGGAAGACGGTATAGGCAGCCCACAGGGAGAGATACAGGATGCCGGTTCCCAGCGCTTTCATCGAGTAAGAAAACGCGCGGTAATTATTCCGGCGGAAACTCTCGGACCAGCCGATGATTCCTACTCCAGATACAAGACCGATGAGTACGCGGCTGAGTGGGCCGATCCATTGGTTGTCGATGGCGAACTTCAGGAACCACGCCATGCCGATCAATAACGCAATGATTCCGATGCGATTGAAGAGCTGAGAGCCGATGCGGGTTTCGAGTGTCTTTGACTGAGCCTTCGCTGCGGTACGCACGGCGACAACCGTATCCGGCGGCGTTACTGGAAGATTGCGCGGCTGGGATGCAGCCTGCTCCAGCCGCGAGACTCTTGCAGTGAGATCGGCTACCTGTTTCTGCAGGTCTTCAAAATCGTTACTCATCCCCGTTCAATGTACAGGGAGCGCAAAGAAAATGGGAGCCGATGACCGGCTCCCATTGAGTACACTACAGCAGTTTTTAGTAAGTCAGCTTGAGACCAAACTGAATAATGCGCGGCTCGAAGGTGCTGGTGATCTGGCCGCCGCTGCTGGGAACGCCACCAGTGATTGCACCGACAGGAGTGGTCGCACCAGGAGCCAAAGTGGATGTTGTCGTACCGAGTGTTCCGCTGATAGAGTTCGGCAGATAAAGGTTGGTGTGGTTGAAGAGGTTATAGAACTCCGTGCGGAACTCAAGCTTCATGCTCTCGACCGGCAGGTCAAACTTCTTGTTCAACGCGAGGTCGGTCTGATAGAAAGCCGGGTTCCGGCCAGGATTGCGCGAAGCATTGCCGAAGGGGCTGAGCAGATTGCCGGCTGCATCCTTGGTTGGCGGCAGGACGAACGCGGCATAGTTGATGTATTGAATGTATCCGGTGCCGGGAAGCTTTGATTTCTTAATCAGAGGCTGGTCGGGTACACGGTCTGGACGGTAGAGGTTTGCGCCACGATAGCTGGCCGTGATTTGCTGCGAAACCTGGTTGGCCGCGCTGGGCGAATACGTAATGTTGAAAGGAGTTCCCGCCTGCATGGTGTTGATCGTGCTTACCTGCCAGCCGCCGAGGAATGCATTGGTCACCCCGTTTATGCTGGAAAGGTAGCTGCGGCCATGACCGAAAGGCAGTTCATAGACCAGGCTGGTGACGTTCGCGATCGGCAGGTTGTAGTCCGATTGCGAATAGTCGGCGGCGATATTGTTGCCGTCCTGCGGAGAGGGAGTGTTGCCTTCGAGCGAAGCGCTGGCGTTGTCCAGCGAGTGCTGCCAGGTGAACGAGTTCAACAGCGTCAGTCCACCAACGAAGCGCTGCTCATACCGCGCCTGCAGTGAATCGTAGTGAGAGTAGAAAGAGTTGACAGCTGCGGTGATGTCCGACGGCCAGTTTCCGAAGGGCCGCGCGAAACCGGCCTGGGGGTTCTTCTGGTTGGCGTTCAGGAAGCCCTGCAGCTTCACGCCATGATTGCCTACGTAGGCGACGTCGAAGAGGATGTTCTTTGCCAGCTGACGCTGCACGCTCAGGAAGTAGCTCTCGACGTAACTGTCGCGAGTGTTCTTGGGGATGTAGGTAATGTTGTCCGTCGCCTTGTTGAAGACGGTCAGCGATGAAGGGAAGCCCTGATCGATGGTGACGAAGCAGTTGGTCGCGGGCGCATTCGCCTGGCAATGGGTGCCGGGAGATGGCTTCACTGACTGGGAGCCAACTGCGGCGAACTGTGCCTGCGGCGCGTTGATGGCGAGGATATCGCCGGAACCGGCACGGGTGTAGTGGACGAAGCTCATGCCGAAACCGCCCCGAATGACGGTCTTGTCATCTACCGAATAGGCGAAGCCGATACGCGGGCCGAAGTCCGTAAAGTCTGGGTTCACCAGAGTGTTGCCATAGACGCCGCTACCGCGGAAGGGCGTGATCCCATCACTCGCAACCGCGCCTGGAGTAATGGTAAGCACCGTCTGAGAGACCGGATCGAAGTTCGAGACGAAATTATTCTGCTCCGAGTAAGGCGAACCGTACTCCCACCGCAAACCATAGTTGAAGGTGAACTTTGGAGTTACCTTCCAGTCGTCCTGTGCGTAGACGTTGTCCATGGACGAACGAAGATGGGCGACGAAATAGTTGGCCAGCGAGTAAGACGCAGGTGATCCGAAGAGGAAGTCTGCCCAGTAGTTATCAGCCACAGGCGATCCTTGCGCACCGGGCAGTGGCGTACACGGCGGTTGTGTAGTCGTCGTGCATGGTGCGATGAAGCTGTAGGCGGAGCTGAAACCGAAGGAACCATAGAGCGGGTTGTTATCGTTCACGGCCATCCAGATGTGCTCGTACTCGTAGCCGAACTTCATCGAGTGCTGGCCCTTTACCCATGTGAAATTGATCTTGGGATCGAGCAGCGCCGGGTCCTGCCATTGCGGATTGGTGCTCTGGCGGCCGAAAGCGCTGAAGCCGCCGTTCACACCGATGGAAGGCAAACCGCCGGCGACGACCGGATTG
>JAATFH010000293.1 GCA_015655315.1 Terriglobales bacterium | reverse complement strand
TGCCTGCTGGATCAGCCGTTCATCAAGGAGCAGACGATTTCGATCAAGGACCTGATCGCGCAGAAGGTCGGCAAGCTGGGCGAGAACATCACCGTCCGCCGCTTCGCCCGCTTCAAGGTCGGCGACCCGAACTGGACAGTGGCCCAGACCAAGGTCGTTGCGGAAGAAGCGCAGGCGTAAGCCGTATCGATTTCAAGTTACGATTCTTTGTGCCGCAGCATGGGTCTTCCATGCTGCGGCATACTTATTTCCGGGGCACGATTTTCTGTGTCGCGGCTCACGCCTGCTTCTGCTTGAAGTAGAGAATCAGATCCAGGTCATGTTGCGCCGCCTCGTAATTTCCGCCGCTGCGTTTGACGATATTGATGGCCCGGCGCTGGAAAAATTCCGCCGCATCCAGCTCGCGTTCCAGCATCAGGATGCTGCCGAGGCCGTTGAGCGCGCTGGGATCGACAGGATCAAGACATAAGGTCTCGAAGAAATATCGCTCGCCCTGAAGAAGCAGAGGATCTTTCGGCGCGCGTCCGGCCTGAACCGCGTCCCAGTATTTGAACAGATAGTTGTTCTTGCACTGATATCCCGCCAGAGCCAGCACCATCGGATCGAGCGGAGCCAGCTGCATGGCGCTGTCCACCGCGTCGCCCACGGACTCATTGGCCTCGGCGGCTTTCTGGAAATCCTTTGTCATGGTCTGAAGAACGGTGATCTGTGCGGCGCCAATCTGGTTGACAAGTGCTTCCATATCCTGTGTTCTGCTGCTCATGCGGGTCAGCAGCGGGTTTGCGTTCGATGGTGCGCCGGAAATGGCCCGCGACAATTTTGTTCCAATATCCGCATGATCACGCTTTCGACTGAGGTAGGCCGAGTTTGCGAGGAATTGCGGCAGTGGTGTTTTATCGAGTACGCAGGGAATGATGAATCGTTCGCAATGGAAGGCCGTGAATATTTCTGCCATCACCCAGCGGGAAGCGGATGCGGGCTTAGACCAAAGCAGCACCAGCACGCGGCTTTTCTGAATGGCAGCCTGCAGTTCGTCGCGCAGCAGGCTGCCAAAGGCCAGATTGGAGTTATCGAACCACGTATGGATATGATTCTCCCGAAGCGACTGCTCCAGTTCCGCGACAAACGCAGCATCCTGCGAGGCGTGGCTGAGGAAAGCGTCGTAAACGGGGCCTCCCGCGACCGCATCTGCTTGCATGACGGTGAGCCTTTCCCCTCTGTCACCGCGCAGCCATCTCTAGAGGATAGAAGTTGCCTCAAGAGTGTACGCCCTTGAGGCGATATCTTCTGAATAGTGACTGAAAGCATGCAAAGGTGTCAGCTTCTTTCAAAAAGCATCAGCGCCTTATCCGAATCGCTACTTCCCGATCACATCGATTACCGTATTATCGGGCTCGTTCCACGCCTGCGCGCCTGCGTGGGTGAGTTGACGGGAAGCGTTGTTCCAGTGCAGACGCGTGATCTGCGCATCGCCCTTTTCATACGCGTAAGTGTTGCCGTCATCCTGAAAGAGTGCGAAGTCGGCGTCAGCTCCGGGATAGATGCTGACTTTAGCGATCTGCTGCGGCTGGCCCGTGTTTTCAATGTAGGAGCCGAGAGGGATGATCGATCCTGCGCGAACGAAGAGCGGGATGGTGTCAATCGGCGCGTCGACGGTGATCTTCTGGCCGCCCTTTGTCCGTTCCTTCGTCCAGTAGTTGTACCAGTCAGATCCCGATGGAAGATAGACGGTGCGGCTGGTTGCTCCCTGTTCTGTAACGGGAGCGACGAGAAACGCCGGACCGAGCATGTACTCATCGCGAATGTCGGAGACGTTCGGGTCGCCGGGGAAATCCATGAAGAGCGCGCGCATGAAGGGCGCGCCGGTTTGATAGGTCTGGTAGCCAAGAGAATAGATGTACGGCAGTAATTCATATCTGAGTTTGAGATATTTTTCGAGGATGGGCTCAGCCTGTTTGCCGTAGGACCAGACCTCGTTGTAGCGGCGGCTTCCATGCGTGCGCATGATGGGCAGAAAGCTCGCGTACTCAAACCAGCGTGTATACAACTCTGGATAGTCGTCGTAGTCGCCGACGTTATCGCGGACGTCGGAAGGATCGATGAGCGGCGGATGAGCGGGGTGATGCACAGTGGGCAGCGGCTGCCATCCGCCGGTGTCGTTGCTCCAGTACGTCAGTCCGGACGCGGCGAAATCGAGGCCAGTCGGAAGCTGGCGCTTGAAGGCATCCCAGGTTGCGGTGATGTCCGACGACCAGAAGATCGCTCCATTTTTTTGTGCGCCCAGATATGCATCGCGAGAGAGCACCAGCCCGCGATGCGGCGTGTCGCGGCGGAAACCGTCGAAGATTGCGGCGGTATGGAAGAGTGGGTAGACGTTGAAGTACTGCGTGCCGGGCCCGATGTGCAGATAGCTGCCGTTTGGCGGAATGTCGGGCTCCGTCTCATCGGCCCAGATGGAATCAAAACCCTTGCTGAGAATATTTTCTTTGATCGTATTCCAGTACCAGTGCGCGGCATCGGGGTTCGTCGTGTCGATGTCGGAACCTGCTTTGTCGTAGGGCAATCCATTGGATGGTGTGCCGTCGGCGAGATGTTCGAACCAGCCCTTTTGCAAAACAAAATCGTAATAGCGCGACCCCGGCTCAAAGCGCGGCCACACGCTGATCATCGTCTGAAAGCCCATCTGGTGGAGTTGCCGATTCATGGCCGATGGATCGGGCCAGAGGTCGGGCACGAAATCCATCTGCCCCATTTTCGTGTAGTAAAGCCAATCGACAACGATGACGTCGGCAGGCAGATGCCGCTCGCGATAGCCTCTGGCGACGGCCATGACTTCATCCTGCGAACGATAGCGCTGCTTGCACTGGATGTATCCGTACGCGGCTTTAGGCAGAAGCGGTGTCGCTCCGGTCAGCAGACGATAGCCCGAGTAAATTTCGTCGGTCGTCTTTCCTGCGATGAGGAAGAACGAAACGCGGTCACCGACTTCGGAGGTCCAGCTTGTGCGTTCATTGAAGCCCGGCGCAATGGTCGTTTTTGAAGGGTTGTCCCATACGATGCCGTATCCATAATTTGTAACCATGAAAGGTACACATGCGCTCTGGCCGCCGGGAGCGTTGTAGTCATGCCAGCAGTGCACGACGTGCCCGCGGTGATCGAGGTAGCCTTCCTGGTTTTGTCCGAGACCGTAATAGTGTTCATCGCCGGGAGAAACAAAGCTCGCTCCCACCTGATAGAAGTCAGGGTCCGTGGGACGCCGGTCATAGAGAATCTGAGAGTTGCCGTCTTTGTGATCCGGAACCGACATTGACCAGCCGCTTAACTCGGTCAGATTTTTCCTCTCGGTAGTTGCGAAAGAAATATCCGCACCGGGAGTGGTGCCGCTGAAATACTTACCGGGGTCCATCACCGATTGCGGAGGACGCCTGCGGCCCTCGCGCCCACCCTTCAACGTTATGACCAGCCGCGATGACTTATACACTTCGTCCACGCCATCTTTCTCGTGGCTCCAACCCTGAGCGGAAGGCGAGGCGACGATGCCATATCCCGGGGCGGCGAGAGCCGGGTCCTTGACCATGCTGAGCGTGACGCGAATGATATTCGGAGCGTACGGCTCGAAGACAATCGTCGATTTGCCGCGTTCGACAACGACGCGCTGATCCTCGTTTTGGGCATGTGCGTATACCGCAGTGCCCAGAAACAGGACACCGCCGAGGATTACGAGCAATTTTTTTCCAGTCATCAGCCTGATCCGGTGATTTGTAACTACTCAGCGTATAAGAAAATCAATCGTTTTACTTAGATATCCCGTGCATTTGTGAAAAACACGTTAATCAAAACCCTACTTGGGGAAAAAGACAAATTTTTTATTTACGCGCCCCGCCGGTATCGAATATTCTGCAATTCGTTTGGGCCATCAGCAAGTAACCCTGGTGACATAGGCAGCGATGAGAGGGCAAGCCTCGCAGAGCAATGAGCCAAGACCCAATTGCTTTTTTTCTGCGGAGGTTTCATTGGTGCGCTTGAAGTGTCTTTGTGTCGTTCTGTCTTTGTGCTTTCTCATTGCTGCCGGATGCGGCGGCGGTGGCTCGTCTTCGGGAAGCGGTTCCGGTGGCAACGGCTCGGCGACAACCACACCGACAATCTCCAGCATTTCTCCAACCACGGTTCAGGCTGGAGTAGCCGATACAACGCTCCAGGTGACGGGAACGAATTTCGTTTCCGCTTCTGTGATCAGCTTCAACAATCAGAATCTTGCGACGACCTTTACCAGCGCTACGGCCCTTTCGGCGAAGATTCCCGCCGCGGCACTGACCAGTGGTGGCAATTTTCAGGTCGCTGTCGTCAATCCCGGCAACGCAGCCTCCGCTAACGTGCAGTTTCAGGTAGACAGCCCGGTTCCCGTGTTGACTTCGGTGTCGCCTAACAGTGTTGGCGATTGGAAGTTCGGGGACGATTACGCTTACCGGCACGGGGTTCGAGCCAAACTCTTCGGTGCAATGCAACGGGACAGGCCGCCCCACGACGTTTGTCAACGCGACGACTCTTGAGGCAACCTTGACGGCTGCCGAGCTTGCGCAGGCCGGCTCGGTCTCGCTCTCCGTTCTCAATCCGCCTCCGGCTGGCGGCGTCACTTCCTCGATTCCGTTTACCATTACCCAGCCCATTCCAGTTCTGGCCAGCGTTTCGCCGGCGTCCCTTCTGGCAGTCTCGGGTGATGTGCCGATCACTCTCACGGGAAGCTCCTTTACTGCCGCGGCGACCGTGATGGCGAACGGCACAACCCTTGCCATCACGAATCAGACAGCTACTTCGATCAACGCAACGCTGCCTTCTGCGGTGATTGCGCAGAGCATCGGGGCCGTTGGCCTTGTCGTTGTCAATGCAGGAACGAATGTCGAAACTTCTTCGCCGCTGGGCATTCGTGTAGTGAGCACTCCGACCATAGCTCAGCTCACTCCCGGAGGAGTACCCATTGGTGAGTTCGATCTTAAGATTTCCGTCAACGGCTCGGGGTTTCAGCAGAACAGCGTCGTCGAGTGGAACGGAACGGCGCTGAATACCCAATACCAGAGCAATTCTCAACTGACCGCAACCATACCGGCACAGGACATTGCGACCTTCACCAATGCATCGGTTACCGTGTCGACTCCTGTGGACTATCCCGCGAATCAAGGCGCTGTCGTCTCAGCTCCGCAGACGTTTTCAACGTACCTGTCATTGTCCACGAACGATCTGGTTTATAACCCCAAAGACGGATGTTTGTATGCCTCAGTGCCAAGTTCGGGAGTGGGAGGCATGGGTAACTCAATTGTCGCCATCGATCCGATCAGCGGAAACATCGCTCGTCAACTTGCGATTGGCAGCCAACCTGACAGAATCGCAATTTCCGACGATGGTACTCAACTCTTTGTCGGACTGGATGGCGCTGGCACTGTTCGTCAGATAGACCTAACGACCTGGCAGCCGGGAGTGCAGTTTTCATTGGGTGGCGGGCAGGGTGAGCCTCCGTTTGCCGCGAGCGCTCTCGCTGTCTTGCCCGGGGAACCAAATTCTGTCGCTGTCTTTGCGACCAGTGGAATCGTCACTATTTACGACTCCGGAGTCGCGCGCCCCAACATATCCTCGGGATTCTTTGACGCCTCCGTCAATCAAAATTACGGTTCTCTGAGCTTCGGTGCATCGGCATCCACTCTGTATCTTTCCAGTGCACCCATGATAGGACTGAAAAAGATCACCATCGATTCTACTGGCGTGACAGGAGCCCAGACGTTAGCCGGGAGCCTGCTTCCCTCAAACGGGGGAACGATTCAGTACGACGATGGCCGCGTTTATCTATCGGGCGGCGTAGTGCTCGATGCAAATTCCGGCAACCAGCTTGGTTCTTTCACTTCGGGTACTATTCCACCTGCTTCCGGTCCTCTCGTTTCGGATTCGACTCTCGGCAAAGCGTTCATTGCTTATGGAAGTATCGTCACACCTCAGGCACAGATTTGGGCTTTCGATGAGAACAGCTTTAAACCGGCAGGATCGATCAACGTAGGTGGAGCGGACATAGGCAACGTCGTGCTCGGCTTCCAGAAGATTGTTCGCTGGGGGCAGAGTGGTCTCGCGGTCAACACCTCGGGTCGGCTTTACGTAATTCAGTCACCGATGGTGAAGGACCTGAGTTCCTCGTCCGCGGACTTGTCGGTTACGCTTGCCGCCCCATCCAGCGCGAGCACGGTCAGTCGCCAGCCAGTTATCGCTGGTCTGCGCGGGCGGATAAATGAGATTTAACTCTGCTTCTTAAGCACGGCATCAGGTGTCTCAAGTGAGCCGTCGGAGCGCCGTTTTACAGGGATACTGATAGCCCCCTGGTTAAGGGTGATCTTGTCGCCTTCGACGGTATAGCTGGTGATGATGGGGCGACCGAGCCGGGTGTAGACCGCACGTCCTTGTGCGCTGAGGCGAAGGCGGTACTCTCCTTCAGAGCTCTCGTAGGTGCCGAGCAAAGCGGCCGTGGCATCGTCCATCTTGACGAGAGTTTCGCCCATGCCTGATAGGACGCCATCGGGCATGCAACGCAGAACGGTGTTCATGAATGGCATCTTGAGAACGATCTTGTCTCCGGAGACCTCGTACGGGACAGCCTGGGTAGAACTGCCCTCGCTGATGTAGGCGTTGCCGGATTTAAATTCGATGATGCGGTCGGAGGTTGTGCCTCGGTAACTGCCCTCGATCGAAGCGCACTTGCGTGTGAGCGGCAATTTTTTACAGTGCGGCACGCGTCATCTCGCCATTCACCATGCGTAGCAAGCCCAGTGAATTCGCATCCTGCAGCTCTTTCGGAAGCGCCGCTTGAGGAAATTGCTGGAAGCATACAGGACGAGCAAATCGGAAAATAGCCTGACTGCCGACTGATGTGGAACGGCCATCGGATGTCGCTGGGTAAGGTCCGCCATGGACCATGGCATGGCAAACTTCAACACCTGTAGGAAAACCGTTGCATATGAGGCATCCTACTTTCCGCTCCAGGATAGCAAGTAATGCAGCATTGTTTTTCAAATCTTCATCAGTGGCAAAGAGCGATGCCGTCAACTGGCCTGTAAGAGACTGTGCGGCGGCGAGCGCCTGTTCCGGCGTTTCGCAATGAATCACCACTGCAGCCGGGCCAAAGACTTCTTCCGCAAATCTATGGTCTGAAGCAAACTGCTTGGCACTGATCTCAAAAAGAGCGGCCGATGCCGAGGCATCGCCCGTAACGGAAGCGGCGTGATGTTGCGTAGCTTCTGCGGTGGCGAGTTGTTCTTTGCGTTCGCGATAGTTTTTCCCAATGCCTGCTGTCAGCATGGAAAAGGGCGTGGCCGTAATAACCTTTTCCCGCAGACGCGCCAAGAGCTTGTCAGCTTCAGAGACAGCTGGGAGAAAGACGAGACCGGGTTTTGTGCAGAACTGTCCCGCTCCCAGAGTAAAGGAGTTAAAAAGCCCTTCGGCAATTTGGTCTGCTCGCTCCGCAAGTGCGCCGGGAAGGATAAAGACAGGGTTGACGCTGCTCATCTCCGCGTAGCAGGGAATGGGATCCGGGCGGTTGCCGGCAAGCTGCATCAGGGCGCGCCCCGCCGCCAGAGAGCCGGTAAAGCCGACTGCGCGAATAGCCGGGTGCTGTACCAGCGTCTGCCCAATCGAGACACCATCATCGAAGAGAAGCGAAAAGACGCCGTCGGGGAGGCCGCAGGACTGGACGCTCTCCTGAAGGATAAGGCCAACCAGCTCTGACGTGCCCGGGTGTGCCGCATGCGCTTTCACGATGACGGGATTTCCCGCAGCTAGAGCTGATGCAGTATCGCCGCCGGCTACAGAAAAGGCCAGAGGGAAATTACTGGCGCCGAAGACCGCAACCGGTCCGAGCGGTCGCAGCATGGAACGAATGTCCGGGCGAGGAAGGGGCTTGCGGTCAGGCAGTACCGTATCGATCCGGGCCATGCACCATGAGCCTTCTTCGACCACATCGGCGAACATGCGAAGCTGACCTGCTGTGCGGCCCACCTCGCCCTCAAGTCGTCCCAAAGGAAGCGCCGTTTCGGCATGCGCGCGCTGCACAATCACAGCGCGATTGGCCTCCAGCTTCTCTGCAATGGTGCGCAGAAAGCCTGCCTTCGTCTTCCCCGAGACACTGGCATACTCAGGCGCCGCGTTTGCAGCCAGCGTCGTGGCTCGTTCGAGGTCTTCGCTGGACGCGGCCTCAAAGCGTGGCGCGAGAGATTCGCCGTTGATGGGATTCATGCCGTTAAACCAGCGTCCTGCTCCGCTTCCGCGACCGAAGCCCAGCAATGAAGTGCCTTGCAGTTCCATGATGCGATTTCCTTCTTTATCTTCCGGAAAGGACTGCTGCCGGGAAAGGTACGATACCTGCGATCTCCGGGCGAGTGGCCAGCGCGTGCGCAAGCACGGCCTTTGCTTCAATCAACTCCGCGCCTTCCATCTCAAGCCGGGGAGCGCGCACTTTTGCCGAACCGACGCCCATCTCCTGTTGCACCCATTTAATCAGTTGGACGAACTTCGGCACGGTATCCATACGCAGCAGCGGAAGAAACCAGCGGTATAGCTCAAACGTCTGCTGCGTATCTCCGCGCAGGGCAGATTCCAGGAGTGCAACCGATTCGCGAGGGAAGGCATTGACCAGTCCTGCCACCCATCCAATCGCGCCCACTCCAAGCGCTTCGACAATCGAGTCGTCCACGCCAACCATAATCTGGATGGCATCAGTCAGGCAACGAATGGCGGTCACACGCCGCACGTCGGTGCTCGACTCCTTGATGGCTTGCAGATTTTTGTCTTCGGCGGCCAGCTCAACAACCTGCTCAGGGAGAAAGTCGGTGCCGTACGCGACCGGGTTGTTGTACAGCATGGCCGGCAGAGAAGTAGCGCGCAACACGCTGCTGACGTGGGCCTTTGTTTCGCGCCAGTCGCTCTGATAGACATACGGCGGCAGGATCATAAGTCCAGCGCAACCTGCCTGTTTCGCTGCTTGAGCCAGCCTGACAGCTTCTTGTGTCGAGAGGGCTGAGATAGCGGCAATGACCGGCGCGCTGACGTTGGCGACCAGATTCTTCAGAATAGCCTGCTTCTCTTCAAAGTCGAGCGTAGCGGACTCTCAGAGAGAGCCGAGCGCCACGATGCCGGTGCATCCGTTGTCGATCATCCACTGTGCATGCTGCGCCATAAATGCGTGATCCACTGCGCCGCTTGCATCGAACGGCGTTGTAATCGCCGGCATTACCCCATTCCACTTCATGTGCTTTCCTCCGTGTCTTGAACCTGTATCGATCAAACCTCGGCAGGCGGAATCGTTCCGGCCTGCATGGGATTTTTTGAGAGCCCCATCAGAGCTGCAATACTGACCGGCTGCACAGGCAGACGCTGCGAGTCCGGATTCCAGTTGAAAAGAAATCTGCACGCTGCTCCGCAGATGCGTCCCTGGCAAGCTCCCATGCCGCAGCGGGTAAGCAGTTTCGCGGCACGCCACGATGTATGTCCTTCAAGCTGCTTTCTCCGCACGTCTTCGCAACGGCAGACGATCGTCTCCGCTTCGGCGATGGAACGGATCTCCGGACGGATGGCAAAGGCTGCTTCGAGACGGACGGCGAATCGACGCTGGCGGGCGTGCTCCGCTTTAAGGGACTGCGTTCGATCCGGAAAACCTGCCGCGGCAAATCCGGCAATCTGACCTTCGATGAGCGCCAGTTCAAGTCCGCCTATTCCTGCTGTTTCGCCCGCGCAATAAACATGTGGGACGGTCGTGCGTTGAGAGTCATCGATGCGCACCGCACCTGTATCGGCCGCTATTTCGCAGCCGAGCAGCGAGGCGAGTTCATTGTTCGGAACAAGATGGAAGCCGCAGGCCAGATAGTCGCATGCGATGGTGTGCTGCCGCCCGGCATGCAGATAGGTTACCGATTCGAGCTTTTCTTCTCCATTGACGCGGAGCGGCCATGCGCTGGTGCGATATGGAATGCCACGCGTCTGCCATCGGTAAAGAATGGCGTGGGCCAGTTTGCCGGGATGGAGGGCAAGAGCGGCCCCGAAGGTCGTTACACGCTGCGTGGCGGCCTGTTCCATAATCATGCTAACCTTGGCCTTTTGCGCCGTAAGATGGGCAGCAACGGCCAATAGCAGCGGTCCGCTGCCGGCAACAACCACGCGCTTTCCTGCAATAGGCAGACAGCCTTGGACAAGAGCCTGCAGACCTCCAGCTCCCAGGACATTGGGAAGTGTCCAACCAGGAAAGGGAAGGAAACGCTCCCGCGCCCCGGTCGCCAGCACGATGGAACGGCCATAGAATTCGGCGGCCTGTCCATCCACCTCAGTCAGAAGCTGATCAGGCGTGCCGCCTCCGAAGACGCGACAGTTACGAATGACCTCGACGCTGGAGAGCCGCAGCCGGACGAACCATTCCTGCGGCAGTCTGCTCCCTTTTCCTTTCTTGTGATCCACATGCTGACCGACTTCGAAGCCGCGCCATATCTGTCCACCGGGCGCGCTGTTTTCATCCAGCAGTGCAACAGAACGACCGCACTCCGCAGCGGAGACGGCAGCCGCGATCCCAGCAGGGCCAGCTCCCACCACCGCCACCTCGAACCGGTTCCGTCTCACTGTGTTCGCACTTTCATGGATGCGTGGCAGAGAACCATGCATCCTCTCTTTTGCGGGATGCCGTTGATCTCAACCCGGCATTCATAGCAGACACCCATGCCGCAGAGAGGAGCGCGCGCTTCTCCGGAAATAGAGCGCCGTGCCGGAATGCCGGCAGCCAGCAGAGCCGATGCTACGGTGCTGCCTGCCTGCACTGCAACTGGCTTGCCGTCAATCTCGACCAGGACGATTTCATGCATGGGAGACCTGGCGGGCAAAGCGCGACGGTGCATACGGTTCGGCGGAAATCTGGGATTTTTGCCCCATGCAATAGTCGGCGACCAACTGTCCTGTAGCGAGTGAGGTAGTGATGCCAAGCCCCTCATGTCCGGCAGCGACCACAACGCTATCGTCTTCCGTGAATGGCCCAATCAATGGCAGATGATCCGGCGTCGCCATGCGGAAACCAGTCCACGTGCGAAGGACGCTCAGGTCTTTCAAGCGGGGCATATACCAGCATGCTCGCGCCAGCATATCGTTGAGAAGCGAAATGTCCACTCCGGGAGTTTCACACTCAAATTGCCGCGAGGAGCCGATGAGCAACTGGCCGGTCCTGCGCGGCTGCACGTTGAAAGCCACCGAATCCTCTTCGAGAGAGTGAGCGCTTTTCAGATATCCCAGTTCGACCAGTTGATGGTGCATGAATCCGGGATAGCGATCGGTAATCAGCAGATGGCCCTTGCGCGAGCGGATTGGCAGTCCGGGCGAGATACGCGCCGCAGATCCTCCAGCCGCATTGACGATCCATCTGGCTCGAAGTTCGCTGCCGCCATGCAGACAGATGCGCTCGCGTCCTGCGGCGATCACTCGCTGGCCTTGCAACAATACGGCTCCGGCAGCGCAGGCCCTGTCTACGAGAAATTTGGCTGCTGTTGGAGGATAGAGGATGCTGTCG
>JAATFH010000141.1 GCA_015655315.1 Terriglobales bacterium | reverse complement strand
GATCTATCAGGTGGCGCATCACAGAGTGGCGATTGCGGACGCCGAGGCGCTTGCCCTGTGAGGCGATGGTTCCTCTACGATTCGATTCGAATCGTCGTGATTGCAGTAGGCTTCTTCTCCGCAGTGCGTGCAATCAGCATTCCTTATGCCGAATCGTCAGAAGTTAATCGCTGAGAATGGATTCTCTACTTCGGGCAAGTCGAGATACGCGTTTGATGTCACCTGCAAGTATGTCTTTGCATAGTTTTGGCGGTTTCAGCAGTAATCATCCCTCGACGCATGGAAGATCCACAACTCGTCGAGCAATTTGTGGTCGTCAGTTGGAACTGCTCTTTAAGGAAGTTCGCTGGACTATATAGACATTAATCCTCGGCGGATTGCGATTGTCACTGCATGTGTGCGATCGTTGGCCTGCAACTTCTCTACAATGTTCTTGACGTGGTAGTTCACTGTTGTTTCGGCAATGTTGAGGTGGTCTGCTATTTGCTTGTTGCGGTAACCATCGCGAATCAGACCTAAAACCTCAACTTCACGCTGTGACAGATCTTCTTCTCCAAAATGCTCCGCAATCTTCGATCCAATTTGGGGAGGGATGTATCGCCCGTGACGATGCACGGTACGGATGACATCGATGATCTCGGTGTTGGTCATGCTCTTGAGTATGTATCCAGCCGCACCAGCACGCAGAGCTCTTTGGATATCTACATAACTATCTGAGGTGGTCAGGGCGATAATCTTCGCGCCTATGTAATTCTTGCGAATTGCCTCTATTGCAGAAATACCATCTTCACCATGCAGACGAAGATCCATCAGAGTAACGTCTGGATGGTGTTGCTGATAGAGACGAAGTGTCTCGTCCAGATTGACGGCCCGCCCGACAAAGAGCATATCCTCCTCGTGGCTGATGATAGTTCTTAAACCCTCTCCAAAAACGGGATGGTCTTCTGTGCTCAAAACTCGGATCGGCGTTTTGTGCTCATTCATAGGACATCGGAATCCTTCTCAAGAGGAGTCTGGGGCGACCGACAACAATGATCGATGTTCTATTACGCAGGAGGCCACCGCGCCAATAATAGATCCTTTTCGTTGGAAAGCGGGAAGATTCAGACGCCACCTATACAAAATCATAGGCAAGAACTGTTTGATCTGATGGTGCGGATCCTTCCCTCGTCAGCCACAATTGGGTCAACGTCAACAAGCGGTCACGTTTGGTCACTATTAGTCGGCATTAGCCATACCGTAAGCACAGATCCTGGCAGAGAGATGCATTTTTCGGTTGGCATATACACCTCTTCGAAACGGAGGAGATTCGCTATGTGCTCTACTCATTGCGTTCATGTGCTCACATATGAACGTACAATTGCAGCAAACATCGTATCGTTCCTATCTTCTAAAAATCTCTCGGTCCTACAGCACCATGCCGTAGAAGACTTGATGGCTGATTGCAGCGAAGTCGACGCCTCATGCCTGCTCATGGACCTACAACTGCAAAATATGAGCGGTATCGAAATCTATGAAAAGCTGACGACCAGGCCGGATGCTCCAAGCGTCATTTTTGTGACAAAAGCACAAAACGTAGCCTGTGCCGTGAGAGCTATCAAGGCCGGTGCTTTTGAAGTGCTGGAGACCCCGCTCGATCCGGATGTTCTGTTTGACGTCGTGATATCTTCCCTGAAAAGAAATAGACTCGATCGTCTTCTTCGAAGTGAGCACCTTGAGTTGAAACGAAGATACGCGAGGCTTACTAAACGCGAACGAGAAGTTCTCCCATTGCTGCTCGGTGGTTGGTTGATCAAGCAATCAGCTTACGCACTTGGCGTGGCCGAAATCACAATGCAAGTGCACAGATCACAGGTTATGAAGAAGATGGAAGCTGAATCAATTCCGGATCTTGTGAGAATGGGAATAAAACTCGGGATCAGACACGCGAACTCCTTTCGGGTTGAACTCGTACCCAGTTCATTCGTATACGGAAGGCCTGCTGGAAATGCGAGCACTTCTTAATTCCGGCTCTTGCCTCATGCTCTTGCTTGCGCAATCACTCCCTATTGCAATCTACAGTTGGCGTCCGTAGATTGCAGAGGTTCTGCCAGCACTTCGTTCCCGATACCATTGTGGTTGCCTGATCGGCTCGATTCGCCGACTGTATGAGCGGGAGTGCTGACAGGAGTCGTTGATGTCGTTTTGACGGAGTACGGTTTACTCGCTGGAATGGATGTGAGGATCGATGCGTTCATTCATCTGCAAGTCTGACGGCCCCAATCGCCCCGATAGCGGCCATGGAATAAGCTCTTACTCCAGATAGATTTTCTCTAGCTAGATCGGCTAACACATGCCCGGGCGGAACCTGAAGAAAGAATGTGCATCCCAACTCCTGAGCGACGGATGTTGCGTCGTGCCATCGGACACCGTGAGCAATATTGTCCACGAGGTCCACCAGGATCCCTTCTGCAGACCGAATCGCCCGTGCATTCACATTTGCGATGTAAATGATCTTCGGATCTGAAACGGTAACAGCCTGGATTTGCGTGCGCAGCGATTGAGCGACCGGCGCCAGCAATTTGCAGTGTGATGGCACGGATACATTCAAGAGCCTGGCCTTGTATGCTCCCAATTTGAGAGCAGCCGCGACTACTTTCTCCATTCCTTTCTCGGCACCAGCAATCACAATCTGACGCGGAGCGTTGATATTCGCGACAAAGACGGGATTGGCATCCGTGTAAGCATCGTCGACCAGCTTTGTCACCTGGGTCTCAGTCAACCCAACAATTGCTGCCAATCCATAACCTGATGGATACATTTTCTCCATGAGTTCAGCGCGCGTGCGAACTAATCGACTTGCGTCCCCCAGTGAAATAGCTTGCGCCGTGACCGCCGCGGCATAGGCTCCGACAGAAATTCCAGCGACGACCAACGGCTTCAAACCCTGGTTCATGATTATCCTGGCGCTCGCGACTCCGGATGCCAACAGAGCCAACTGGGTCGAGACAGTCGATTTCAAAGCAATCTCAGAATCGCATTCCCAGACGTCTTGATGAAGAGCTTCAGCCATCTCATCGCGCACAGATTGAACAGCAGGATCGTTCGGCAGTCTGTGAAGCATCCCCGGCTCCTGCGACCCCTGCCCGGGAAATAGAAGAGCGGTGATCACATCTTGCCTCGCAGAATCGGAAACGACCATGGATCTTCCAACAGGAGTGGACCGTCACATGTCCGCACAAGCAGTTGCCGCGTTTCGCATTGGGCATACTCCTCCAATGAGAATCCGCACCACGGCGTTTCTACTCGGCAATCGATGTTTGCCGGCGCAGATTGAAATAGACGGATGAGCTCTGAGGCAAAGGATTTCTCGAACTCTTGCGGAGCGCGGATGATCACATCGAGATCGCTCCCATGACGCACAACTGCTTCCCCGCTTGCGAGTTCATACGCGACACTGCCCCCCGGGCCCCACTCGAACGGGAGGAGCGACAATTGCGATTCCAGGAAACATAGGGCCCTCATCGCCGAAAGAGTCATGCGATTTCCCATCATACGGTCGGACCTCAGGTGAGAGGGCGCCACCGTCTTGATGATTTGATGAGAATGTACGAAGCCGGACCATCGCTGTTGCCGCTCAAAACCTCGGATACCGATTGGGATCATTCCATCGTGCAACTGTGCGCGCAATACGACAGCCCATGCGCTCTCCCTGAGCCTGTGTCGGGCCCACTCGGGTTGCACTGTAAACCCGGTATGCTCAAATTCGCGGGAGTCCAGAAGAACAAGGTCGTGGACTTGCTGAGGTGAAAGCATCCCGGCCCACATATCAGATGAACCGGGTAAGGATCAGAATCCACAGAGGAAGCGTGACGACGCTCAGCGCATAGCCTGCGACCAGGCTGGAGCTTGCGGTTACAGGCGAGCTGCCAAAAGATTTTCCGAAAACGAGACCGAAGAACCCGCCTGGAATTGCGCCGATCAATACAACCTGATGAAGCTGGTCATGATTCAGCCTCAGCAGAAGTGCGATGACGATTGCCAGAACGGGTTGACCAATGAGTTTGCCGAAGGTGGTCCATAGGACGGGCCCGTTCAGGGTAAAAGGCTGGGCGGAGATAACCAGTCCTGTGAGAACGAGAGCACTTCCGTTTGCAGCGCTCCCGAGTGTCTTCAGCGTTGCGATTCCGTAGGAGGGCAGGTGAAGACCGCAGAAGGAGAATAACAAGGCCACCGCCGGCGACCATACGACCGGCTGCCGAAACGAGCGAAGCACTCCCCGGCCCAGGGCAACGGGGGAGATTTTAGCTTGACGGTGCGCCAGTTCCAGGAGCGCAAGGGTTACGGGAGAGATGGTAATGGAGCCAACAGCAATCGACAATGCCGCGGCGATAACGGCTCCCGATCCGAAGACGTCGGAAAGAAGCGATAGAGCCACCGCCGCACTATTAGGAAAGCCGATGGTCAGCGCCAGCACAGCCGCATCGGATACGGGCATATTCCAAAATCGCCGTCCCCAAAGGTAGCAGGCAAGGAACACTGCACCGAAGATAAGCGCAATCGCGACAGAAGTGGTCAGCTGCCGCTGGAGGTCCCTCCTGGAACTTTGCGCGATGACCAGAAAAAGCGCACAGGGCACAGCAAAATTCATGACCAGCACGATCAGATTGCGAACATTCACATTGTCCATCAGCCCTCTACGGCCCGCGTAAAAGCCGGCGAGCAGACCGACAAAAATGGGTAGGAGCGCGTTGGCGAGAACTGTCGGCATCTATTTTCTCAAGCTTGCGACCACTGCTTTTCCATCAGGGCTCGAGCCTCTATACCGGCCTTCCTGCTCTTCTTCGCCGCGTCCGATAAGAACCTGACTCCAAGATCAGTGGGGCCTTTTCGGGCATCGTCTATGGCATTCACGACTGCACGGGACACAGTGGCAACATCCGCACTTGTTGGCTCTAATGGATTTTCCACGTGCAGCAATTCGTGGAGTATGCCCAGCTTGGCGAAATCGTGAATGTCATAAGACAGCGGAGCAATCTCATGCCCCAGTTGCTCAAGATCGGCGACTGACCGCCGGGTGATACGAGCCGCTGCCTCCTTGTGCATCGCGTGGATGACTACTCCCGGATCGTCGAAGGCAAGTATGCGATTTGCCTGATAGCCATGGGTGAGAAATCCGCCTGAAAAGGCGTGCCCTACTACTAGTGCGATGACAGGGTGGTGTGCCATTCGCGCGGAAGCGTATGCGTCAGAGGAAACCGCAGCTGCAAAATGAATCCCGGCGGTTTCCTCACGCCTGCCGTAAGCCTGACTTTTTACATCCACGATCGCGATGATGGGGCGCTTCTGGCTTTGTGGCTTCTCCCAATCGGCCTTGACTGTTTCCCAGATATGCGAAGCCAGCGAATAGGCTTCTTCGAGGCCGACCTGTCCATCGCGCACACAGGGGAAACGGCTCTGTGGATTGGGGATTACACACACAAAGAGAGCCGTTTGGCCGCCAACATTTGCAGCTGCGGCCAGTACTGAACCGGGGTCCCCGGCTTGCGGATCGCCCTGACCTGTCATCGCCTGAAACCAGATCCTGCCTCTATGTCCAACGTTCCCGCTCATTGCTTCTCTCCATGACTCACGTCTTTACCCCACTCCTTGCGGAGCGCTAACGGATCGATCTGATGGGATATATCGAGAGCGGCAATGCGTTCTCGATACAGGGCAACTTTCCGGCTCCTGTATTGCGCCGGCTTTCCCGCGGAGACGAATTCCCTTACTGCGCTCGCAATGTTTTCGGCATCGTCCTCTGCAAGGACATCCGCCAGGCCCATTCCGACACGCTGCTCGCCGCCGTGAATCGACCAGATCATTGCCCGATCAGTAGAATCGAATTCTTCAATGCCCGACTCCTGCTCGATGACCTCTGGCCCGTTGAGACCCAGGCGTCCTTCGCGGGTCATGATTACATAGCTCGAAACTCCGGCAGCAAGCGACATGCCGCCAAAGCACCCGACCGTGCCCGCAATCACCGTGACAACGGGCGCGTACTCGCGAAGAGCAAGCAGCGATGAGACCACCTCGGCAACTGCGGCAAGACCAAGGTTGGCTTCCTGAAGACGAACGCCGCCAGTCTCTAACAGGAGCACCGCCGCCGTGATGCTGCCCTCACGCGAGTCCTTTGCAGCGAGATCGAGAGCCGCCATCATCTTCGCTCCTGAGACTTCTCCCAGACTGCCGCCCTGGAACGCTCCTTCAAGAGCGATTGCTACAGCAGGTTTGCCGGCGATCTTTCCTTTGATGACGATGCAGCCATCGTCCGCTTCCGGCGTTACGTCCTGCATGGGAAGCCAGGGAGATTCCATGCGGTCAAACGGACCCACCATCTCTCTCCAGCTTTCCTCGTCAAAGAGAATCCGGGCGCGGGCCCGGGCGTTCAGTTCAATAAAGCTGTTGCGAGTGACAAATGCGGGAGTCCCTGTAACTTTATTCATCACTTGATCGCCTCCGCCGCTTGTTCAAGCCGGAGCAGGACAGTACCTGGAGTGGCACCGGCATCATTGACCTGTATTTGCACCGCCCCATCGAACCGCGAGAAGAAGCGATCGAATACAGCCTTCCAGGTATCACGAAATCCCGCGACGCTCGTGGTAATGTGCACTTGAGCTCCGTCCTGAATCGAGGGCTCCAGAAGAACTTCCATATCGCCGGAGCCTACTACACCGACATGAGAGCGTCCCGAAATACGACGGGTCGCTGTGGGATAAACGAAATCAATTTGTTCCATATGGGTCCTCGTGAAGCGTGTGGGTGCCTCCCGCCTCTGCCTCGCCTGATTCCAGTGCGTCGAGAAAAAGTGTCGCAGCGAGAAGATCGGCGCTGCCTCCGGGAGAAATGTTTCGAGCGACAAGATCCTGATCCAGTTGGCTTAGTTGCCTATCGCCGTTCACTGTTCCAGGACCGCCGGCTGCCAGCACCGCCTCCGCTCCATCCTTGACAATTCCCGCCCCGTCCAGACCGCTCCTGTACAAAACGCATGTGTCGTTCAGAGTGGACATAATGTACAGAAGCGCAGAGAGCCTGCTGTCCCGTTCCGACTTACCGTTCATCCGTGCTTCTCGAAGAACTGGCAATCCTATGTCGATGACGTGCGGAAACCCCGCCCGCGCTTCCGCGTAGGCGCCAGAGATACCATAACGAGCCCGCACGACGCTGCCATGTGTCATGGAGTCGGGACGCCACCGGTCGGCGATACGCGCAATATCACCGGCCAGTCTTGCGATCTGATACGGTGCACTTGCACCACCCTGGCTAGCAGCGGCGACGAGCAGCCCGATAGCCCAGATAGCGCCCTTGTGAGTGTTCACACCGCCAGTGGCCCGATACATTTCTTCCTCTGCGTCTCGTCCGATTGCGCCGAGCCTCTCCCGAAGCAATTGCCCCAAGGGAAGCTGTCCGGCAACATCTGCCATTAGCTGGAAATGGGGTCCAAGAGTCTCCGCCGAGTGCCTCATCAAATCCAATGAGAGATCGGAATGTGATCCGGATCCTCGCCTATCCACGAGTCCGGGCTTGGGCGTTAATTCAGCTTCGTCTATCAAGACCCGCTTGGCTAGTAAGCCAAGGGAAGACGTACGAATGAATTCCGTCCGAGGCTGTTCTGCAGGAACAACGGTCAAGCAACTCATTACCAACTCCTGAACTTTGCGGGCGGCAGATAGAGTGATCCGGACCAGGCCACCAGATCCTCCATACTGCGAGCGGCGAGCAGTGAGCGGCTGGCCTGAAGCCTTTGGACGCCGATGTCTTCGGGAAATGCGACCACACCTATGCGTCGAAGTCTCGCTGTTTCTTCCGGCTTCGCCTTCAGTCCGACAGGACTGACTCCAGCGACAGCGGCAAGCGCCTGTCGTCGCTCCTCAATACCCTCGGCTTTATAGAGATAAGCTATTCCTTCCTCGGTAACAACATGGCTGACGTCGTCGCCATAGATCATGATCGGGGTTAGCGGCATACCAGCCTTCTTTCCGACTTCGACGGCGTCCAGTGTTTCGACAAATGAAGGCACGCCGCCGCTTGCGAAGGTTTCCAATGTTTGGACAACAATTTTTCGCCCGCGCGCCGTAGGACTTGGATCTGTCTTGAGGTCAAGCCATGCGGGGCTGGAGTGCCTTCGGCCATGCGGATCGTGCCCCATATTCGGAGCGCCTCCAAAACCAGCTAGCCGACCTGTAGTCACAGTCGATGAATTAGCATCACCATCCATCTGCAGGGTAGCCCCGATAAAGGCATCCACTGCATACTGACCGGCAAGCTGGCATAACACTCTGTTGGAGCGTAGACTTCCGTCGTGCCCTGTAAAGAAGACATCGGGACGGGCACGGATATATTCGTCCATGCCCACCTCACTACCGAAGGAATGGACGCTCTTGACCCACCCGCTCTCAATCGCCGGGATGAGTGTAGGGTGAGGATTGAGAGCCCAATGCTCGCAAATTTTCCCACGCAGGCCGAGCGACTCCGCATAGGTGGGAAGCAGCAATTCGATGGCCGCCGTATCGAATCCGATTCCGTGATTCAGGGAATGGACCTGATGCTTCTCATACACTCCGCGTATCACCATCATTGCCGTCAGGACCTGAAGCTCGGTGATGTGACGGGGATCGCGCGTGAAGAGAGGCTCGACCGAGAATGGCTTGTCGGCTTCGATCACAACGTCCACCCATGAGCCTGGTATGTCGACGCGCGGAAGCTTCTCGACGATCTTATTCACCTGGACGATTACAATTCCGTCGTGAAAAGCAGCAGCTTCCACAATCACCGGTGTGTCCTCGGTATTCGGACCGGTGTAAAGATTGCCTTCCGCATCGGCAGCTTCGGCGCACACGAGAACTACATCAGGGACCAGATCGACCAGCAGGCGGGAATAGAGCTCCACATATGTGTGAATCGCTCCTATCTCGAGAACACCGTCTTCGAGTAATTGCGCTACGCGCAGACTCTGTGGGCCTGCAAAGGCAAAGTCCACTTTTCTGGCAATGCCCAGCTCGAACAACGTCAGATGTTCTGGCAGGCTGATGCTGGATATGATGAGATGCAGGTCGTGGACCTTCTTCGCGTCGAGTTGGACAAGAGAGCGCGCAAGAAAATCTGCCTGCTTCTGGTTGTCTCCCTCCAGCACGATGCGATCGCCGGCACATATCAGTGCTTCGAGCGACTCTACTATTCGCTCCCTCGGCAGCAACGGACCCGTCATCCAAGGCAAAACGGATTGAAGCCGCCTCTGCTTTTCCTGGCGTCGCGTTGTCCATGAATGCGTTATCGATTCTCCACTCACCGTCGCTCCTGTCTGCAGCTTCTGCGGGCTGCATGTCTCACGCTATGACGTTTCCCGGATATCAATGCGGTCTTGACCGAGACCATCATTGAGTGCACGCTCTTGTTGGCTCTGCGGCAAGATGGAAGTGTTAGTCATTTTTTGCCCTCTCAGGAATTTACTGAGCGCAGATTTCAATCGGAATCCAACGCCGCCCTTGCATATCCGCAGTACCCTAAGCTCCAGCTTTCGTCGAACAACAAGACCACTGTAGTCTTATTCAGATAAATCCGTGAATTATGACTTTATATAGTGTGCTTGATGCCGTCCCGATATCTACCTGAATGGGAATGCGCGCTCCGTCAAGGGTTGCATAGGTTTGGACTCGAACTCCGCCGTACCGGAGCGAGATTGAACTCGCCACGCTAAACATCAACGATGGGACTCACACTCCATTCTGAAGAACTGACCCAAACGTGAGTAACAACGACAATAGGTAACTAGCGATGAGCAAGATTCGTGGCCGTCCCCTCCCGAACAAGGCGAGGATCATGCTGAGCATGTGTGTAATAAATGCGACCTTCCGGCATCAAGCGACGTTCGAGTCGCCATGCTGTCAGAGCCGCGACGAGCGGGACCAAACAGAGAACTGCCGGAATTGCTAACATGGAAAATTTGGTCATTTATCCAGCCAGTGTAAGTCTCGCTGTACAACTCTCTGCGCCTTGGGCAATTGCTGCGCCTCATCTAGTACTCTGTGGCTGGATCGAAGACACAAAGCCCCTTGCGAACCCTTCCAGCACCGGTCATCATCGATAAGCCAACGCCTCGCCCCTGAGCGCCGCCAAACGAGTTATCTCAAGTTCGTCTCGATAGAAGATGTTGTAGGTGTCGAACGGGATCAATCGCTCTCCGTCAGGATGAGCAATGTGGATGCAAGTCTTCTTGATTGACCGCAAGTCAAAACTCTGAGCATCGATGAACTGCACAATCAGGATGCGAAATAGATTATCGTAGCCCAGATTCTTCGGCGCCATGATCTGCGGCAGACAGCACAACAACTCGCGTAGAGTCGTCGCCTGCGACTGCGGAGAATGATTTGTCGAAAACAACTTGAACAGCTGGTTACGAAGATTTGGATTGCTCTCCAGGTCGGCGCGGATTGCGGGGTCCTGCTCGTAGATGATGGTGTTACGGCCGCCATTAATCAGCACATCCGGAGAAACCATGCTCGTCAAAGGCACAATTTTGCCGGCGAGCTTCATCGCATAGCCCATCGCTAGAGAGTCTGGATGGCACGGAACCGGAATGAGATCCTCCGGCTTGAACACCGTGGTCTGGTCCAGAATCCGGCGGCGCACCTCCGTAAGCGTCAGATGGTGCGCCGCCGAATCATAGTTGTTTAAGCGCCCCGCCTGTTGCACTGGCTGAAAGGTGACCCCACGTACGCACGGCTGCTTCAGAGCGAAATTCACTATCAAGCCCAGTTCATCGTCATTGACGCCCCGTTTCACCGTCACCACCAGCGTCGTCGAGACCCCGAGTCGATTCAGCCGTTCAAGCGCCTTCTCTCGTGTGTTCCGCAGATCCGCCCCTCGCAACTGAAGCAGTGGATCACGGCGAAGCGAGTCAAATTGAAGATAGAGCTCAAACTTTGGCATGTAGCTGGCCAGTCGCTGGGCAAACTTCTCATCCTGCGCAATGCGAATCCCATTTGTATTGACCATGAGATGGCGAATAGGGCGTCGCTTCGCCGCATCCAGCACCGAAAAGAAATCTGGGTGCAGTGTTGGTTCGCCGCCAGAGATCTGAACCACGTCCGGTTCAGCCTCATTGGCGCAGATGCAATCCAGCATCCGATTAATTTGTTCCACTGGCTTGAACTCCGTACGATGCGTTCCGGACTGCGCATAGCAGATGGGGCATGAGAGATTGCACGCATCGCATATCTCCAATAGCGACAGACAAGAGTGCTGCTCATGATCAGGACATAGACCGCAATCATAAGGGCATCCGTGTTTGACCGATGTGTTGTACCGATCGGGCATCTCCGGCGGCTTCAGAAACACTTCGCGGCACCGTCGATAGTAGCCCACATCGTCCGCAATCAGAACTCGCTCAAAGCCGTGTTGCGGACAGCGTTTGAACATGAAGACGTTATCGTTCTCAAATACGATCTTCGCATCGATGCGGCGATAGCAAGTGGAACAGAGCGAGACGGCAGTGTCATAGAACAGATATGGTCGTGTACGTGCCGGCATCGATATCCTCGGTTAGTCCTGAGATTTATTGCTAAAAAAACGAACGATCGCCAAAACCCCAACAACCAGCAATCCCAATAGGCAGACACCCTCGATCACCAGCGACGTGCCGATCAAAAATGGCAGCACCTTTTGTGACCCAAGTCCGCCGGTGACGGCACTGACGGCGCAAAGGCCAAAAGCAATTCCGAAAATGACCGCGAAGATCGTTGCGAGCTTCGCGAGACTGATCGGCTCGTTTGAGGTCGAAGGCAGCGGCTCCATGCTCATTCAAAACTCCTGACCAACTGATCCTTTGCGAACAACAATTGAAACAAACTGGGCGCCAGTGCGACCAGCCCCGCAACGCAACTCCATTGAATCAGGTTCATCCCGTGCACCAGTGGCTGAGGCTTGATGAAATCAACCGCAAGGCGCCAGGCGAGATAAGCCGCCAGAAACAGCCGAAACGTAGCCCCCTCTGGATGTGGGCGTCGGTTGTAGCGATTCAGGGCGAACGCCAGCAATCCAAGAAAGAGGATTTCGTAAAGCTGCGTCGGATGACGGGCTATGCCGTCGCCAAAGTCTACTCCCAAGGCAGTTTCGTCGGTGTCCCATACGTATCATCGGCCAGTCCAGCCAGAAAGCACCCAATACGCCCCACAGCTATACCGATGCACAGCGGAATCACAAAGAGATCTCCTGTCCTCGACCGTATCCCACGCAGACGTTTCACCATTTCCACCGCGACCCATCCACCCAGCAACCCGCCCACGATCGTTTTCCCGCCAGGCAAGAACATCGCTTGCCATGTCATCTTCAGACGCGGGATCTGCTCCAGCAAGCCCAGAACCCTGCTTCCCAGCAATGCTCCAATTGCAGCCGCAGCAATTACTGTCCAACGTTGCTCATCCCCAAGAAGATCCCCAGAACGCAGACGCGCCCGCTGATACCAGGCATATCCGCAGGTATAGCCCAAAGTCTCAAAAACAGGGTGCAGCATCGGATAAGAGCTAAAGATCACGTTTGCCTAGTGTAGCGATATTTGTCTGGTGTGGTGAGCCCAACTTGGGCCGTACGACCACAAGCCGTCCATAAGCGGCTTCGAGTTGCTCTGTCAGTTCACGATTTCGCTTCTCCGACGTCCTAATGCGGAGTCGCAAAGTTGCCACAACACGTTCATGCGAGACCTGCGGACGACGATACGGGCTTTCGCCGTCCGCAGCCGGAGACGCATGACGCATCTTTATGATTTTGTCCCGGAGGACCTTCGTAGCGTAGAGCCACGCCGTCGACACTTTCGCACGTGCAGCGACACACTGCGGAAGTTGATCTCCAATTCATCAGATTGCATCGACAGCTAGGTAGGATGTAAAACTTTCGCTTCTCGAATCTATCAAGGCGCAGTGATACCTGTCGATGTGCTCGCCGCATATTTGCTATTACTATCCGGTGTGTAGCGCATTGAGCGAATCTCCAGGGATCAGTGAGAGCCCACTGAACAGGGTGGGATCTCAACACCGCCGAGCAGAACACCTATGTTGTTGCTGAAGCATTTCGAGACAACGAGGTCAGGAGTGCCGTCTCGGTTGAGATCGCCTACTGCAGATGAATAGGGGCTTTCTCCAACACTAAACGGGCCTAACACAGTAAAGGTCCCTCCTGAACTTCCAAGCAAAAGCTTGACGGAATTGCCTGCATAGTTCGTCACGACGAGATCGGCATTTCCATCATTGTTGAAATCGGCGAAGCTTATATCGTCAGGTCCCTTATCAACCCTCGATGTTGTTTGCGCGCCAAAGGTTCCGTCACCCTTGCTTGGCAAGATACTCACTGTATCGCTTTTGTAATTTGCCGCAGCGAGAACGAGAGAGTTGCCGTTGCCATTTACAGCTAATGCCTGTGGTCCAGAACCAACCGCAACTGCAGTTGCAGTGAATGTTCCGTTCGCGTTGTTAAGAAGTGTTGTGAGGGTTTCGTCGACGTAGTTTGCTATTCCAAGGTCGGAATAGCGGGGCTGGCTAGCATCACAACCGCGCCCTCGACGTTGGCATGTTCGAAGCGTATCCAGACATCGGTGCGGCCCGGGTTGCTGAGGTCGACATGATTACCGGGATTGTGGATCGACTGCGCCGTGACGAGATGCTTCCAGCCGTGGTCATGGTATTGGCGGCGAACGGCTTCCAGGCTGCCGGGATCGTAGAGACCGGGCACGGAAAATTTATAGAGATGCACGGAGATGCCGTTGAGCTTGGCAACTACCCGGCGCGTGTCTTCATCCTCTATAAAGTTGTTGGCCAAAGCCAGCATGGTGCGGTCGAAGGTGAAGTTGGTGCGGAAGGAAGCGTGCTGGCCGACGGCATCCATGTTACGGGGAACCCAGTCATCGCTTTGCTGGGCGCGAGCCGCGAGGCTGGGAGATATCAGCGCAAGCGCAACAAAGACGTAGCTGAGTCGGCGGGGAAACATAGACGGCTGTTCGATCAAACGCTGATTTGCGCAAAAAGTCTCCACAAAAGTGAGATTTTCTTATGGCATTTTGATCCAGACGCTCAGATGAGGTTTAGAGAGCTGCTCCAAAATCCGGTAAACTTGTACTTTCAGAACAATTTTTGCCAACTATGACTGAACGTCTTTATTACGCAGATTCCTTTCTGCCCAGCTTCTCTTCACGCGTGACGGATATTCGCGAGCTTTCACGGACCGATGGGCAGTCTGTCTGGCAGGTTGCGCTGGAAAGCACGGCCTTTTATCCCACGAGCGGCGGGCAGCCACATGATCTGGGTACTTTGACGGCGAAGTCTGGCAACGGGGCGATATTAGAAGTGCCGGTCGTCGCGGTGGAAGAAGACGAGCAGGGCGAAGTGTGGCACCAGACGCTGAAGCCGCTACTGGCGGGGACTGAGGTCAGGGGCGAGATTGACTGGGCGCGGCGGCTCGACCACATGCAGCAGCATTCCGGGCAGCATCTGCTGTCCGCGGTTTTCGCACGTGAGATGCATGCGCATACTGTCTCGTTTCATCTCGGAGAAATGTCTTCGACCATCGATCTTGACGTCGATGCGTTGGCGCAACACAGCCTGGAGCGCGTCGAGCGTATTGCAAACGAGCTGATTGCCGAAGATCGCGCGGTGACTGTGCGGAGTGTCGATCGCGGCGAAGCCGATGCTCTGCTGGCTGCGGGCGCGCTGCGCAAGCTGCCGGAGCGCGCGGGAACGATTCGTCTGATTGAAATTGCTGATTATGATCTGAACGCATGCGGCGGAACGCATGTGCGCTCAACCGGGCAGATTGGCGGGTTGCTGATTCGCGGAGTGGAGCGCGTGCGGCAGGGCTTGCGCGTGGAGTTTGTCTGCGGGTTGCGCGCGGTGGCGTCGGCGCGGCAGGATTTTTCGACGCTCACATGCAGCGCGGCCATGCTTTCGATGCCACGAGCAGAAGTCCCTGAGGGCATCGAGCGGATCGTTGCAGAATCGAAGGCCGATACCAAAGAACTGCATAGACTTCGCGAAGAGCTGGCGTCGTATCACGCAGTCCGGCTGGCGGTGGAAGAGCAAATTGTCGATCACCTGCGCCTGGTGCGGAGGGTTTTTGTCGATCGAAATGCGGCGTATGTGAAGATGCTGGCCTCCCGTCTAGCTGCTACCGTTCCGCAGACGGTGGCGCTACTGGTTTCTACGCAACAGGAGCCGGCGCTGATCGTGCTGGCGCGCAGCGGCAGCCTGGATTTCCATGCCGGAAACCTAATGAAGGAAACACTGGCGGCGCAGGGACTGCGTGGCGGCGGCTCCGCCGATCTTGCCCAGGGGCAGGTGCCGCATGATCGAATTGCGCTGTTGAGTGACGCGGTTGCGGATGCCGTGCACGCGGCGGTGGCGCGGACTGCGGAGATCGCGTGAGCGGCTTTGCGAATCGACGTTGCGCTGGTAAACTATAGAAACGGTTCCCGCCTGAAAAAGGGGCTATAGCTCAGCTGGGAGAGCGCCTCGTTCGCAACGAGGAGGTCAACGGTTCGACCCCGTTTAGCTCCACCATTTCTAGATATCAAAGCATCTCATTTCGTCTCACTGAGGCCGGAAACACTCATGTCTCTGGCCTTTTGCTGTCTCACTGCGTCTCATGCAGTCATTGACAGCGCAGATTCAAGAGGGGCAACATTAGGGGCAACAGAGACTATTTCAAATTTGCTGCCCCCAAAGCACTTCAGGAGTTGCCCCTAGAAATGCCATTGACGAACACGGCGATAAAGAACGCAAAACCAAGCAAAAAGACTGTAAAACTCTTCGACGAGCGGGGCCTATATCTCGAAATTTCACCTGCTGGCGGCAAATGGTGGCGCCTAAAGTACCGTTTTGGCGGCAAGGAAAAGCGGCTTTCCTTGGGTGTCTATCCTGACGTCGCTTTGAAAGATGCCAGGAATCGACGCGATGAAGCGCGCAAGCGGCTCGCTGATGGAATTGATCCCAGTACTCATCGCAAAGCGATGAAGTTCGCCCAGTCCAGCAAAGATGCCAGCGTTTTCGAAATAATTGCCAGGGAATGGCATACCAAGAATTCCTCGGTATGGGCGGCAACTCACAGCGAAAAAGTTCTTGCGCTTTTTACCCGCGATATTTTCCCTTGGATCGGTAACCGACCTATCGCGGAGATCACTGCTCCGGAACTCCTGACAGTGCTGCGAAGGATCGAGGGGCGTGGGGCCGTAGAGACCGCTCACAGAGCGCTCGGAAATTGCGGCCAGGTATTTCGCTATGCCATAGCAACTGGACGCTGCCAGCGCGATACAGCCGCCGATCTGCGCGGTTCTTTGGCGAAGGTGAAAGGCGGGCACTTCGCAGCTACAACGGAACCTGAAGAGCTCGGTCAGATTTTACGAATGATCGACGGCTACCAAGGAACCTTGACGGTGCAATGCGCCCTACGTCTTGCGCCGCTGGTCTTTGTCCGTCCCGGGGAACTCCGAAAAGCTGAATGGAAGGATATTAATCTTGACGAAGCGGAGTGGCGATATCTGGTGACAAAGACAGACACTCAGCATGTCGTGCCTCTGAGCACGCAGGCTATAGCCATTCTGCGCGAACTGCATCCGCTTACCGGTCGCGGCCAGTTCGTTTTCCCAGGAGCTCGCAGCAACAAGCGGCCCTTGAGCGATAACGCCATCCTTGCCGCATTACGTCGCCTCGAGATTGGCAAGGATGAGATGAGCGGCCATGGCTTCAGGGCAGCAGCGCGAACCATCTTGGATGAGGTTCTGAATGTTCGAGTCGATTACATAGAACATCAGCTGGCTCATGCAGTCAAAGATGCGAATGGACGCGCGTATAACCGGACTGCGCATTTGCCGGAGCGCAGAAAGATGATGCAGCTATGGGCCGATTATCTCGACAAACTGAAGGCCGGTGCTGAAATTGTATCGATTGATCGCGGCGCGTTGAGCTTGTAGCCGCGATCTTATACTTAGGACTTGGAGGAACGCTTCTTTTTCGATGCATCCTTACGCTCAATTCTCCAAGCCGGTACTAAAACAAATTCAGGATCAAGTGCAGATAGCTTTGCGGCCATTTTTCGCGTCAATGGATCTACATTCCTCAACACGTTGTATACCGCACGCCTGGTGACACCTAGAGCTTTAGCGGCGTCAGTAAAATTCAATCCTAGGTGAAGAAGTCTGGCCTGGAAGAATATACCCTCATCTCCTGCGGGAACATATCGCGGAGCATCATCGTTGTCGAGACTGCTATAAGCGTTTACCTTGTCCCAATACAATTTTCCGCGCTCGGAAAAATACAGATCCCCAGTAGGAAAATCGCCCTCTTTCTTTTCTTTAGGTCTCACCACGCGGTACCTCCTAAGTTAACTGTCGGGAACTTTTTATTCCCATTCGAGAAGAAAAAGTATACATTTGTATTGACGATAACAGATGAGACTTATTGGCATCAAGGGAATATCGTCGGGGGCCGCCGTCCCTTAAACGCGCAGCACTAACCAGGAGGCATAGGTGTCTTCAATTGGCAAAGTTCTCATGTGGCCAGTATGGCTATCCCACCAATCACCAAGGCGCGACCCGCAATTTCATATTCCGCGTGAGCAGGCTCAGCAATGGATTGATGACGGTGCAGCAGAGTCCGTCAATCGAGGTCGAGGGATTCGCCTTAAGCGCGATTTACGTTTGATTCTGCGAGGCGCGAGCGCGCAAATGGGACAGAAGATAATCGAGCAAGCTGCTTTTGGTAATCGATATTTTCAGGCTCTTGCAGAGGGTTGGAAGTAGGGAACTGCTAAACATAAAGGTTTTGATCGCTAAGGCTCCCGTTCGGAGCCTTTTCTATTTGGAGAGAAAACAATGATCGTATCGCCTTTCCTCACTATCAAGGAAGTTGCGGCCATCATCCGGAAGAGTCCAAAGACCATCTACAACTGGGAAAAAGCGGGTGACCAGACCTTGGAGTTTCGGAGGATCGGTGGATCAGTAATGGTTCTCGCCAGTTCGGTCGACCGATTGATTGCGGAAAATCACGATGAGGTAGCGTGATGGTGCAGTTATTACGTATAGGCGAGGTGACCCGGCGTACCGGCCTGAGTCGAGCGTCCGTTTAT
This sequence comes from Terriglobales bacterium, assembly GCA_015655315.1. Lineage (GTDB taxonomy): Bacteria > Acidobacteriota > Terriglobia > Terriglobales > Acidobacteriaceae > Alloacidobacterium. Next base: position 11,247 of record JAATFH010000141.1, on the reverse strand, counting down.
CGGTTGATGGCGGATGGTCATTTTCCTCGGAGCGTGAGATTAAGCTCTCGTACCACAGCCTGGGTTTTAAGTGAAATCGACGAGTGGATCGGAGGGCGCATACAGGCCAGCCGTATGGTCCTCAGTGAGGTTGAGTCCGCGTGAGTGTTCGTGTGCTATCTGCGGTTTGGGACCACGCTCAATATCACGGTCCTGCTTTCGTCACGTTGCTCGCTTTGGCTGATTGGGCCGACGACGAAGGGCGTTGCTACCCGTCAATTGCGAAACTTGCACGGAAAGCACGACTCGGTCTTACGGCAACGAAAAATGCGCTTAAGCAACTTCGAGCCGATGGTGTCGTCAAGATCGAGACGGCCGGTAACTCGACCTCCTCGAACCGATATAGGATCGACGTCAATTCATTTGGTAGGTCGCGGGACGACCTAGGTCGTGATGCGACCATGGCCGCCGCGCGACCAAAGGTAGGTCGTGAGACGACTGGGGGTAGGCCGCCAGACGACCTTAGGGTAGGTCGCGAGACGGCCCCTAACCGTCATATATCCGTCAATAGAACCGTCAGTGAACCGTCAGTGAATTTGCCTGATGGCGTCTCTCCGGAGCTTTGGTGTGATTTCGAAGAGATGCGAAGGAAGTTAAAAAGGCCACTCACACACAAAGCCCGATCGTTGATCTTCAGGAAATTGGAGCAACTGCGGCAAGCGGGAAATGATCCCGGCGCCGTACTTGAGCAATCAATCGAGAACAGTTGGCAAGGTGTTTTCGCATTAAGAACAAACGTCAGTACCCGGAGAACAGATGAACAACCTTCCCCCGCTCAGCTTCGACAGCAGCGCAGTAATGATGCCATCCTCCAAGCAGCCCGTAATCTCGGCTGGGATGAAGAAACAACTTCTGGTTCTGATCTCCCAGGTTCGGGCGAACTTTGGGGGCCAAGATCTGACGCAAGAAACGACAACGCTCTGGCTCGACGCATGGTCTGAGTTTGCTGCAGAGTTTGGTTTGGAACTTCTGCGCGAATCGTTGCAGCGGCATTGCAGGACGAAGCGTTTTCTTCCTCTGCCCGCTGATGTGCGTGACGGCATTCTCGCAATCAGGCAGGAACGAGCGCAGGCAGCCGCTGCAGCCGCGGCGACGAATTGGACGCTTAATCGCTATCGTCAGGCCCGCGATTTCGATCTCTTCTTGACCGAGCAGATCGCGTCGGGTAAGTCACGGGAACAAGTCCTGCGGCAATTCCCTGGAATGGCGGCATCGTGGACCGCTTGGCATAATCACCGCGCTGCGGGAACGCTGCACTGCCCACAGTGGTGCGACACATGCGAGGGTGATCGCTTCCTGCTCGAACAGGTCGATGGTCGAAGCGTTGCTAGGCCATGTCCCGCTTGCCGTGTTAAGTCGAGAGCAGAGCAAGCGGCCTGAACCAGGCCGAGGTAAAAAAGCAGAAAGCAAAAGATACTACAGCTCACATTCCGGGCGGTTTTTTAATACACGGAGGAATCATGGAATACGAAGTAGCTGTACTTTCTCCCGAAGACTGTGGCGCCTATCTCACTGCCACTGCACTTGAGGATTGGCGCGTTAATCGTATCTTTCCCGTCCATGGCAGCAAGGTGTTCATCCTGCTTCATCGCGAGCGCAATCTTGGTGAAGCGAGGGCTTTCTCTGTTTGACAAGCTGATGACGGTGGGACCTGCTGCTCCGGTTCCCGTTGTCCCGCTCCGGCTGGTTACCGGAGTGCGTAGCGCGCCTGTTTTGGAATCTCCTTCCCTGGTTGGCGGGCGCGCGTCTTCGCGAGAGTAGGTTTCGTGGTTGGGCTTGCTCTCGCTTCTTTAACTTGGGCGACGGGGTAGGGGGTCGAAATCCTTCGAGATGCATCGCCCTGTAGACCACGCCCCGGTCGATGAGACACAACCGCGAAATAGAAATTTTCGTTTTACGACAAAAAACCCTTATTTTTGTGCGGAAAAAGGCTAAACAATGCCCTTATTTGACTCAAATCCTATCCGATTGAACCTCTTCACGGAACGCCGAGGCCTTCTCGACAGTCCCACGATTCCTCTCACCGCGATTGCAGCCTGGGAAGGAATTGGGGGCGGCCCGACATCCTCCGGCGAACTGGTGAATGAGCGCAACGCGATGGCGATCAGCACCGTGTATACGTGTGTGACGATCTTGTCGGACGCGGTCGCATCGCTGCCATGCAAACTGATGCGCAGGCTCGATAAAGGACGTTCCGAAGCAGTCGAGGATGATCTTTACGACCTATTGGCCTATGCTCCTAACCCCGAGATGACGGCCTTTACTTTCTGGTCGACGATTGTCGGGTGCTCAGCTTTGACCGGCAATGGATACGCGCAGATCATGCGTGACAGAACCGGTGCTGTCGAATCTATCTGGCCTCTACATCCGCTCCGGACGGAGCCCATCCGTCAATCGGATAAGTCTCTGGCTTTTAAGACGAGCGATGGGATGAATGAGGGTAGTTACCGTGTGGTTGCAGCAAAGGACATGCTTCACTTTCCTCTCTTCAGCATGGATGGGATCAAGGGCATCGGTCCGATCCGTGCTGCCCGTGAATCGTTTGCCACAGCTCGGGCGATGGAAAAGTACGGTGCTCGATTCTTCGCGAACGGTGCGCAGCCACCATCGCTGTTAGTTTGCAAAGGCCCAGCTCCCAACCCTAAAGTGCAGACCGAAATTCGTGAATCGTGGAAGGCTGCTCATTCAGGGGCGAATCAGCATTCTCAAGGCTTTCTATTCGGCGATTGGGATGTCAAAACAATTGGTTTAGACCCTGAAGACACCCAGTTTATCGCGTCACGCAATTACACGCGCGCTGACATTGCGGCAATGTTTAAGATCTCGCCGACAATGGTCGGCAGCCTCGAAAAGCTATCCAACAACAACTGGACCGGCCAGCAGCTTTCTTTTGTGGTCGATACCATCCGGCCCATCCTGGTACGCATCGAGCAGGAATGCCAGCGCAAGCTTCTGCCGTCTTTGGGGCGTAATGCAGGCAAGCTATTTGTCACCTTCGATACTACAGAACGCCTACGCGGCGATTGGGAGTCTGTCATACGTACGCTGGCCATGGCGCGCAACTGGGGGATTCTGACCGGCAACGAATGCCGCGAAGAACTTGGGTATAACCCGGTCGGGGCTGAGGGTGATGTGCTTCTCACTCCCGTAAACATGGAGGACGCGAACAGGCTGCTCGAAAAACCATCTCTAACAAAGGAACCTGTAAATGAAAACCAGTAAAGTCGAGCGCCGGTCTTATCATGTCGAGCGGCGCTCTGCTCTTGCGGGAAACACATTGACCGGCTACATCGCCGTATACAACTCGAGGAGCGAGGACCTGGGCGGATATGTTGAGATGCTGGCGCCGGGATGTTTCGACCCGATTCCAGACGATGTACCGGCACTAATGAATCACAACATCGATCTCTGCGTGGCTCGCACTTCAGCCGGAACGTTAAAACTTCGCTCAGACGGTACCGGTCTTGCCTACTCCATCGATCTACCGGACACCACGACTGGGCGCGACCTTAAAGTCAGCGTGCAGCGTGGCGATGTGAGTGGATGCAGTTTCGGTTTCATTTGCAGAGATGACGAATGGATTGCTGCTGAAGATACCGTGCTTCGCATGATCCGCAGCGTAGAGCTCATCGAGGTCAGCGTGGGCGTGACATTTCCCGCGTACACGGGAACCTCTTCCGAACTGCGACTATTGCCGGATTCGATGCCTGTAGAAATTCGTTCCAGAATCGAGGCTCGCGAGACGAATCCTGCAGTTGACTGGATTGCAGATACGCTGCTTCGCCTGAAGTTGGCCGAAGCTCTTTAAGTCAACCCCAAACCACTCCAGACTCACAATTCCAAACAAGGTGAAACCTATGAATCTCCGAGAACTCATCGAGAGGCGTAATCGCTTGCTCGCAGAAGTCCGTCAATTGCTGGCGGGCACGAATATCACAGCAGAGATGCGCTCTAAGGCGGATACTATGCTCGCTGACGCCAATGCGTTGAAAGCCGATATCGAGCGGCTGGAAGCCTGCGCGGTGTCAGAAGAGCGCAGCCTGCCAGTGAATACTCCGCCGCGGGGAGCCGTTGAGTCGGTCGAATCCGATGATCGTACTCCTGAACAGCGCAACCGCGCCTCGAATACCGCGCTGCGCAGTTTTTTTCGCGGGGAGCGCTTCGAACAGCGTGACCTGACTGTGGCGGCTAATGGTGGTGTCATGATCCCGGTCGCCGCGATTCAGCCTGTTCAGGCTCAGCGCTCCGCCGGATCGATCATGGATATCGTACGCCGGCTGCGGACAACGACCGGCGAAGACGTGCGCGTTCCATTGTGGGATGACACCACAAACGGCTTTGTGCTCGATTCAACGTCTATCACCACAACCGATCCATCGATCAGCGGCGTTACGGTCAAGGTGGACGGTCTCCGTTCGAACCCGATCCTGATCGATAACAAACTGATTCAGGATCTTGATTATGACCTGGTGTCCGACGTAAACGCGGCGATCAATGCGCGCTACCAACGGTCAGTGTCGCAGGCTATCGTCCAGGGCAATACGAGCAACTTCACTGCGCTTCAGGTTGTATCGACAGTCACAAGCGCGGCTCCTGGAGCGATCGGCTACGATGAAATTCTTGCGCTGTCTACTTCACTTGATCCGGCGTATATCATGAATGCCGTCTTCTCGATGAGCAATGCGACTCTGGGGAAGGTGTTGGATATCAAGGACGGTAATCAGCGTCCGATTTTCATGCCATTCACGGAAGGCGCGACATCGGGCTTCGTTGGAACCATCTTCGGTTATCCAGTGAAACTTGATCAGTTCGCTCCTTCAGTAGCAGCTGGAAATGTGCCGGTACGTTTCGGCGATCACGCGCAGGCGTATATCTTGCGCGAAGTATCGCCCGGCGTAGTGATCAAACAAAGCGATCAGCGCTGGATCGAGCTGAATCGTACTGGAATTGTCGCCTTCGCTCGCGCGGGCGGAGCTCCGTCGATCGCTAGCACCACTTATCCGCCGCTCGTCGGACTGACAATGCACGCCTAGTAGTCGGTCAAAACAGTGGGCAGGATTGATCATTCTGCCCACCCCGCATTTTCTATCGAGAGCAAAACATATGCCATTGTCCTATCGAGAACTTTCGCAGCCCGCAGTTGAGCCAGTATCGCTCACTTTGGCAAAGCAACATTTGCGGGTCGACTTTCCTGAAGACGATTCTCTAATCACCGGCTACATCACCGCTGCGCGCCAGTATGTCGAAAAATACACAAACCGTGCGATTTTCAATCGTCAGATGCGAATGACCTTGGACTTTTTTCCGTGGCCGGGATGGGAAACAGTCACAGGCTCATCGCATGATGCCTATCTTGGCTGGTATTTTCGGTCGCTTGAGATTCGGCTGCCGAAGCCCGCAACGGCGAGCGTGGATGCGGTCAGTTACATCGGCAACGACCTGCAGGAGCATGTCCTCGACCCATCTACGTATGTGACCGATCTCATATCCGAGCCAGCCCGCATTTTTCCAGCCCCTGGTTTCACTTGGCCATATCAGCAGCAGTACATCCCCGGGCAGGTACGGATCGATTTCACTGCTGGCACTTATGGTGACGGCGTAGAACGGAATGACTGTCCGCACTCGATCATAGTGGCCATACTCTTGATGGTCGGAAATCTATACGAGTATCGCGTAGCCAGTGGAGAGGCGATGAGCGAATTTCCGCTTGGAGTGAAATCGCTTCTGGCTGGTGAAAAATTCGAAAGCATTTACTGAGAAAGAGGTGATATGTGGCAAACGGTAATGAACTTGTCATCCGGGTTGTCGGTGATTCGACTCAGTTCACGCGGACCATCACGCAGGTAAATGCTGCAATCAACCGCGCGGGCGGCAATGCCACCCGTATGGGTTCGACCTTCCAGGCGGCGGGGCATAGCAGCGTCACATCTGTGCAGGCGATCAGCGCTTCCCTGCGCCTGGCGGAGGGCGGCTTCACCGGGTTACTGCGAGCGGGCGAACGATTCATCGCGCTCTCGCCTCGCCTTTCGAGTATTGCACAGGCCATTTTCCCGCTCGTTGGCGGCGTCGCCGTGGCTTCGATTTTCGTAAAGATGGGGAAAGAGGCCTATGAGTTTACTGAACAGGTCAGAAAGATCCCTGAGGCTGCTCGACAGGCCGCGCAGTCCTTCAATGTGTCGCAAGAATCAACACTGAGCCATCTCCTACTTGAGAATGATCAACTCGACAGGCAGATCGCGAAACTGGAACACAAGCCTGATCGGAACGGTGCTAAAGAAGCGCTCGATGAGGCCTTCGCATCTGCTGTCCAGTTCACTCAGCAACTGGATGAAACACAGAAGAAACTTACCGAAGTTCTCAAGGCTGGAAGCGTCAGCCAATGGCAATCCCTGGTCAGCAGTGTTCTGGGGAACCGTCTCGGGGTCTCCAGGGGCGTCGAGGAATTTACGAACAGCTCTATCTTCAATCTGCAGCAGCTGGACTATCAGCGTACGCAGGCGCTACGTCAGGGGCGAACCGCGGACGCGGACAATCTCTCGCAGCAATTCAACGTGCTGCGCGATAAGACCATTTCCAAGGCGCAAAATCAGATCAATCTGCGCAGCGGCAATGTCCACTATGGGCCGGGCAATCAACTTGTCGCTGGCGCGGATGCTGCCGGCATAAGTCTTCCATACTCATCCGTTGAGGGGAACCAATCGGGCAATCTGACGACCCTTCAGGCGTTGGTAACCTCGCTTCAGACGCTCACGCAGATCGGCGATCTGCAGAGTGCGGCGAAGACGAAACAAGGCCAAATAGGGACGATCACCGGGGCGAACGATTTCGCACGACAGGCGGCCGCTCTTGCGAAACAGCAGGAAGATGCGTTGCACGACCGCGTCAGCTGGCGCGATAACCAGGTGAAAACATGGCAGAGCATGACCGCCGCTGACTCCGAAGAGGCGCAGAAGCAGATCGACATCTCCCAGAAGTGGGCCGATGCTCTTTCCAAGATTGACGACGAGGTGCTGAAGAAACGTCAGGAATTCATGAAAGCTCTTGAAAAGCACAACGATCAGATGGCAGACATCCTGTCGAAGAATGGCTTCGCGCTTCAGGAGAACGATCTCAACCGGCTGTTCCAGAGCGGGCAGCTATCTCCGCTCGCTGCGTCAAAGCAGGCGGCGCAGTTGCATACTCAGCAGTACCAGAGCGACTATTCACGGCTGGTCGCCGCAATCCAGGCCGCACAAAACAGCAACGACACCAATGAGCAGTACCGACTTGAGGAGCAACTCGCTGAACTACAAGGGCGCCGGTCCATCGAAGAGCCAAACGACCAGGAAAGAATCCGATTGAACACTGTCGGCGGTGCATTCTCAGACTCCCTAAATCAATTTGTGACTGAATCGAAAAACGCAGCAGAGGCGATGCGCAATGTCGTCACCGGCACGCTCAACTCGCTGAACAACGACATCCTGAATGGCAAGGGGTTCAAGCAAACCGGAAGCGATCTGTTTCGCTCAGCCGCTGGATATAGCCTGCGAGGAGCGAAGGGGGCTGTCTTATCTGCCTTCAGGGTTGGTGGAGGAAAAGCGGACGGAACCGCGGCTAATCCCTTCTTTGTAAAATCTGTCGATGCGCAAATAAAAAATGGGAGCAATCTCTTTTCCTCTGCGGCAGGACTGATCAGTTCTCTTTTTCACCGTAACTCTGCATTGCCGCTTTCCGCGATAGCTGGTGCCAGCGATCCACTGGGGCTTACTGGATCACCGAACGGCGGGGGCTTCGGTTTCCTTTCTGGCTTCTTTGCCAAAGGTGGCACACCTCTTCCGGACAGCGACATCGTCGTAGGCGAGGAAGGTCCGGAAGTATGGCATGTGCCGAGCGGATCATCCGGATCGATCATCCCCAACGGCGCTCTCGGCGGCACAACGAACCATGTTTACATCGATGCGACCGGAGCAGATGCAGGAGTCGAGGAAAGAATACATCGTGCGATGAGTAAGTACATTCCCTACACCGTAGGAGCTGCAGTTCAAGCAACAAATGAGCGCCAGAAAAGGCGTCCATTGTCGGCCAGGTGATTGTCCACCTTGCTTCATTGGCCGAGGCAGGTAAGGGTGGGATATGTCGGATTTAGTTTCATCAAGTATCAAGCTTCTAAAAGATAGCGTGGGAAAGTGATTAATTTGCCTTGACGCGAAGTTTGGGATGAATCCACTATTGTCGGCATGGATTCAACTCGAAAGCGGCAAACAATTCGTTTTATCTGCATCATTGCGGCCCTTGTCGTCGGCTGCCCACTTTTGGTCTATCTCGGTAGGATTTACGGACCGCAAGTATGGAATAACTTACACCTAGTCAACTTTATCGTAGCCTGGATTCCCGCTGTGCTTTCAATTTTGGTCGCTTTTATTCCAGATAAAGAGTTAGAGAAACGTGTGAGAGTTGGATGGCGAGCAGCAGTAATAATCTGCGGAGTCCTGTATAGCGTTTTCTTGTGGCATCAGCAAACCCTTACAGATAAGAGCAATGCAGAGAGCCAAAATAAGGCTATCAATGATGCAGTAACGAAGGCGAATGCACATACCGACGCGCAGTTTAGTAGTGTCACAGGGAAGGTCGATGGCGTTCAGCAGAAAGTTGAATCCGTAGGGGAAGAATTTAACAGCCAACTTGGTAAAGGATTGGGAGATATAAACAATAGCATCGGAAAGTTCGGAAAAATAGATCCTCCGACGCCAGCAAGGCTGGTATTTTCGCTGTGGGATCCTACTGCTACCATCGAAGGCCCCTCGTTATGGAAAGGGGTTTATCCAGATAGCGACGGTAATTTCCCAATTGAGTTTACCTTCATTAATGCGAGCGAGGCTACGGCAGATTCTATAGATGTTTGGATTCAAGTTTGCAGTAGATGTACATTCGTCAAGGAGCCGGCAGGATTTGAGCGGCCAGCGGGAGTGGATGAAACCATTCGTCATAGGACGTTTGGGTCGCTAAATCCGGGAGTGAACTTCGAAAAAATTTCGATACTCGTCAAATATCCGTATACGGGTTCCTTTCAAGTTGCATTTCGATACACTTGCAAAAATTGCGGTGGCAAAGTTTCCTCAAACCAAACCGCTACTATCATGCCGCTTGGATTTCATGCTGTGCCACCGCCAATGAGGATTCCCAGCTCGAAGAGTAACTAAATTTAGAGAAAATTATCTTGGTTGCGAACTATTTTCTCTTACGGTTGCTTAAGCAACTTCTCCAGGTTCACGTTGGGCCAGACTTCTCGTGCCATCTCGCATACACAGCAGATGTATCTGTGGTATCTCTTCAGCAGTTCGGTCCTGCCATCAGCTTCTTTTAAGCAAAAATGGTTCTCGTCCTCGGCTTGTGCATAGGCTTTGAGAACTTCAGCCATGAGTCTGTTCAACTCGTTAAACCGATGTTCGAATATTGAATCAGCGATTTTGTTTTGAGGACCATAATCTTTGAATTCCTCGATATCTAAGATTGAGGAGCCGATATTCCTCCAGGCATTGAGCGAAGGAAGAAAATTCGGAAACCAGTTCAGGCTATCTGCCCAGAGATCAGGAATAATATCCTCTTCCGCTGCGATTGCAAGCAACTCCTCTTTTTCAACCGTGAAGCCTTTCGGCCAATTCTTAAGCGTCCACGCAATCTCCGAAAGAGCTTTGTTGTAGTTATCCGATATCGAAATTCCGAATACTTCCTTGCGGGCCAATAACCGGCTCAGATGATCTCTTTCGTGAACATCTAGATGATCGAGGCAAAGGGGGAGTTCAGCATCAAGACGGCTCATCGCGTCACCTCTGCTTTTTCTCCCAAATGCCAATCAAATCGCGAAGCGGCAGGAATTTCAGCTGACTTGAGATGGGTACGGACGGGTGGTAAGGTCGGTATAGCCACTGTTGCCTCCTTCATAGGCGACTGGGTTAGCATCTCGCGGCTGTTAGCGCAGTCGCGGGATGCGTTTTAAACTATTTCGACTGAATTGGTTTTAGAGCTCCTTCATTCCTTTGTCGGGCCGCTCTTTCTTGTCCTTGGAGAGTTCAGCAGCGAGTTTCTTGGCGTCCTGCATTACGCGAATCTTGTCCAGGGCTTCACCCTTCATCTGATTTAGCAATGCCGGTACTCGAGACAATCCTTCAATGCGTAGATCACGCGATGCTTGAAGTAGTGAATATGGATCATTCCAGATAGATCCCTGCATTTTCGAGCGAATCGCTAACTTCCAGTCTTCGCTATTTCCTGAACTGACTTTGGCAAACCCGACTTGATAATGATCTTCACAACCGGGATGCCATACCTCTATACCGAGATTATGGGCGGCGATTTCAGCGCTCAATGCACTGATGGTTTTATTTAGATCGTTTGACTCTTCGTTGAGGGTTTTAGCTAAAGGAACAAGCTCAGAAAGCTCATTTGGTGACATTTGGAATTCCTTCCGTGGGCGGTCCGCCCTTATTTGAATTGGTCTGATGATCAACTCAGCGTTGCTTCCGCGCGGCCAATCTGAGAATCAGATGACATAAATTAGCGAATCTGCATCACCACGTCAAGAAAATCTTCATGAGACGCGATTTACGGGGGCAACTTTTGGGGCATGTCTTTTCATTATTCGGATATTTGTGTTATTTTTCAGCAGTTTACAGCTGTTATTCGATAGAGTTTAGCACCATACAATCAATCCTTTGCAACTCATCCCTGGTAGGTGTCTCACTCTTCGTGACATCACCCCCATTTGACAGCACTTTCGGCATCTGTTTTGGCTAGGACGTGAATAAAGTCCTAGGAGCAAGGGAGGCTAATCCTTGCAGAGGTTAAAGCCCCTTGCGCGCTGATTTCAATGGCTCGCTCTCCGCGCTCTGTTGGTGATAAATGCCAAATCACTCGCTGAGCGAGCCGAGCACTTCCGAAAAGCCAACATATCGGTACTAATCCGGTGTCGATGAGTGCATTGGCGATTTACCACTCGTCGCGTTCAGAGATCAGGGAGCAATTAATAATCGCAAAATTCATAGTTGACATCGATTATAAAATCCACTACCGTTTGGTTGTGGATAATCTGGGTACAACATTTGCGGCTTTGTCTGATCCAACCCGACGGGCAATGATCGAACGACTCTCCCATGGGCCTGCCTCTGTGCATGGATTGACGGAACCGTTTGCACTCTCGCAGCAGATGATTTCAAAACATATTGCCTACTT
>JAATFH010000433.1 GCA_015655315.1 Terriglobales bacterium | reverse complement strand
TTGTGGTCCTGCCGCCAGACGTGCGAGGAGAGCAGGTAGTTCAGTGAGGCGATGGGCTTGCGCCACGGGAGATCTTTGGTGACCTTCAGCCACTTCGCATGCTGGTTGAACATGGAGTCAATGATGTGAATAAAGGCCTCGTAGCAGGAGAAGAAGCCGTGGCGACCGGTGAGCAGATAGCCTTCGAGCCACCCCTGGCACATGTGCTCGCTCAGAATTTCCATGACACGGCCGTCCGGCTGAAGGTTCTCATCGACCGGCAGCGTCTCCGCCAGCCAGCGCTTTCCCGATACTTCGTAGACAGCTTCGAGGCGATTGGATGCCGTCTCATCCGGACCGAAGACGCGGAAGTTCTTGCTCTTCAGGTTCGCCTTCATGACATCGCGCAGGAAAAAGCCCAGCACGCGGGTTGCTTCTGCTTCTTTTATGCCGGGTTCTGAGATTTTCACCTCGTAGTTGCAGAAGTCGGGCAGTTCCAGCGGCTGCATCAACAGCCCGCCATTGGCGTGCGGATTCATGCCCATCCGCAGCCTTCCCTTGGGCGCGATATCGGCAAATTCGCTGCGGAATTGGCCCTCGGCATCGAAAAGTTCCTGCGGCTTGTAGCTGGCCATCCAGTCCTGAAGCAGCTTCAAATGCTCAGGGTTTCCATGGACGGTCGCGAACGGTACCTGATGGGCGCGCCACGTCCCTTCCACCGGCTTCCCATCCACTTCCTTGGGGCCGGTCCAGCCTTTGGGCGTGCGCATTACGATCATCGGCCACGTCGGCCGGGTTGCGTCGTTCGTATCGCGGGCTTTTTTCTGGATGGCGCGAATCTCGGCGTAGACCTTGTCCAAGAGCGCCGCCATCTGCTGGTGCATGGTGGTCGGGTCGCTGCCCTCGATGAAATGCGGATTGTAACCATAACCGCGCAGCAGCGATTCCAGCTCGCTTTGCGGAATGCGCGCCAGCACCGTGGGGTTCGCGATTTTGTAACCGTTCAGGTGCAAAATCGGCAGCACCGCGCCATCTGAAATGGGATTGATGAATTTATTCGAATGCCAGCTGGTCGCGCATGGGCCGGTCTCCGCTTCTCCATCGCCAACGATGCACGTCACCAGCAGATCGGGATTGTCGAACGCCGCGCCATAGGCGTGCAGCAGCGAATAGCCAAGCTCGCCGCCTTCGTGAATCGAGCCGGGCGTTTCCGGGGAGACGTGGCTGGGCACTCCATAAGGCCAGGAGAACTGGCGGAAGAGGCGCTTGATGCCGTCCTTGCTCTGCTCGATGTGCGGGTAGATCTCGGTATAGGAGCCTTCGAGATACGTATTCGCGACAATGCCGGGTCCTCCGTGGCCGGGCCCGATGATGTAGATCATGTTGATGTTGTATTTGTTGATGATGCGGTTCAGGTGCACGTAGAGGAAATTCAGTCCGGGGGTCGTTCCCCAGTGGCCCAGGAGCCGGGGCTTGATATCCTCCATGGCCAATGGGCGTTCGAGCAGCGGATTGTCCTTGAGGTAGATCTGTCCCACAGACAGGTAATTGGCCGCACGCCAGTAGGCGTTCATCTTATTTAGAAGTTCAGGGGAAAGGGGTTCGCTCACGGTGCATCCTCCAGCGGGGTTGGGTAGATGACGGGCGGTCAATGAGAACATTTGACCGTAATAAGGCGCGGGACTTGCACTTCAACCGTACCTGCCAACATACGACGAGACAGGTTAAAGGCACAACAACGCGGTGTTTTTCCTCTGCCTTGCAGGCGTTCCTGCGGATGCCCGATGAGTCCACGCATTCACACACCGGCGAAGATCCGCACCACAAATCTGCGACGACGAGCTGCATAAATATTTTTTATCTGCGCCATTCCGCCGACCCCAAGAGCCGGTTATTTTCTCTTTGGGGCTATCCGGTTCTGGGGTATGCTCTCGAAAACGTAACCTTTCCGGTGCCGAATTTTTTCACGGCTTGCTCAACTTCTGGGGTCGAGTTGTTTCACGTTACAGCTTAAAAAGCGACTCAGCCGAACCTATGGCTGTTCGCTGAAGTGTTTCCGAGACACAAAACTTATGAGGCCATGCACATGCTTAAAAAAGGTTCCCAAAGGATCGCATTTCATCTTTTCCTCTGTGTTGTGACGCTTTCGGCGACAATTGCCCGCGCGCAGCAAACCCTCGGCGCCATCAGCGGCACAGTGAGCGATAATTCAGGCGCGTTATTGGGAGACGTAACGGCAACGGCGGTCGAAGAGCAGACCAAGCTTACTCGTGTTACGAAGACAAATAACGATGGCGGCTATCAGTTCGTCAATCTGCCGATTGGCACGTACACCATTACGTTTACGCACGACGGATTTGACACGCAGAACATGCCATCCATCGTCGTACAGGCCAACCGCACGGTTTCGCTGAATGCGGCGCTCAAGGTCGGGGCCATCAGCACGTCCGTTACCGTAACGGAAACTCCGCTGCTGAACGCTGTCGATACGACGAATGGTTATGTGCTGGAGAAGTCGCAGATCGATGCGATTCCATTGCCCACGGGGAGTTTTACCGGTCTTGCGATTCTTTCGCCCGGTGTCAATGCGGAAGTTTCTGGCGGCACGGGTGCGAACAGCGGTCTGGGCAATGCGCCGATATGGGCCAACGGCCAGCGCGATACCTCGAACAGCTTCCTGCTGAACGGCGTGGACGCTACCAACCTTTTCAACGGCAAGAGCACGAGCCAGGTAGGATCGGCACGCGTGGTCAACAGCACGGGCGTCGGCCAGTCGGGCGCGGGTGGCGTGATTCAGTCGAGCGCCTCGGTCTATCTCTCGATCGGCAACGCCATTCCAACCCCGGCTCCGGAGATGCTGCAGGAAGTGCGCGTCAATGCGTCCATGTATGACGCGCAGCAGGGCGGCACGAGCGGCGCGCACATTGACATGAGCACATCGTCCGGGACCAACCAGTACCACGGAAGCGTTTACGGGAACCGCGGCACAAACTGGCTCAACGCGGCACCCTTCTTCTTCAAGAATGACGACGCCATTCCGGCAAACGCGAAGAATCCTGAACTGCATCGCTACAGCGTGGGCGGAACTTTCGGCGGTCCCATCATCAAAAACAAGCTTTTCGGATTTATTGCCTACCAGCATCTGCATGTATCCGATCAGGAAATCGGCGACTCGTTCCTGAATGTGCCTGTCGGGCTCAACGACGACAATCGTAATCCCTCGGGGTTTGCCAGCATCGTGAGCCCGCAATTTCCTGACACACCAATCAGCCCGAACAATGTCGACCAGACGGCTTTGGCTCTCTTCAACTCGCCTGCGCTGCCCGGCGAGCCCGGCAAATGGCTGATCCCCAACGACACAGGTTCCTCCAGCCTGTCTTCCACCCACGCCTTCAATGCATTTCTCCCGGGAACCGGCCGTTTCACCGCCGACCTGGCGGCTGCCAATCTTGACTACAACTGGAACGCCAAGGATACCGTCGCGCTGAAGTACTTCTACCAGCACGATCCTACTGTCGCACCTTATGCTTACTCGAGCGTGCCGGGTTTCGACCAGCATCTCGACGCCGGCGCACAGGTCTTCTCCCTCAACAACAGCTATCTGGTCAAATCCAACCTCAGCACGACGCAGACCCTCGGATTCATTCGGGAAAAGATTTACGCCAATAACCAGCAGCCATTCACGCCGCAAAGCATTCCCGGCGGGAATTATGGAACGGCCTCCATCAACACCTTCGGCTCAACCTATTTCCCGGGCGTTTCCATCGTCAATGTGCTCGGTGAAACCGCCTATAACCTCGGCATCGGAACCGGCATCCTGAACATCGGCCCCAACGCGGAATCACAGGGATCCAATACCGGCGTCTTCCAGAACCGCATCCAACCTTCGGCCAACGCGATCTGGGTGCTCGGCAAGCACACCCTCAACTTCGGCGCCAGCTATAGCTATACGCAGCTCAACACCATCGACAATCGCACCAACGCCGGAACCGTGGCGACCGACGATTTGAGCGCCTTCACGCAAGGCTATGTCACCCCTGGCGGCTCTTCGACCGGCTTCTATGTCAGCTCATTTCTTCAGGGCAACGCCAGCCGCTACTATCGCGCCAATCAGCTCGGCCTGTATGTGCAGGACAAATTCCAGATAACACCCACGATCAGCCTGACCGCAGGCATACGCTACGACTGGAACGGCGGGCTGACGGAAAAGCAAGGGCGCATCTTCAACTTCGCTCCGGACCTTTACAGCTATAACGAGACCGCCGACACCATCGACAATCCCGGCTTCATCATTGCCGGCAACAATAAGAACGGAACATCCGGAGTCAGCAACACCACCCTCACCGGCCGTCAGTGGGGCATCGGGCCGCGCCTTGGACTGGCCTGGCAGCCATCGGAGTTCAGCGGAAAAGTTGTTGTCCGCTCCGGCTTCGGCATGTACTACGACCGCGGCCAGCTCTTCACCTACTTCTCACCCGGCTACGCTATCGGTACCGTCACTGGCGGCCCCTTCGGCGTCAACCAGCAGCTTCCTTTCGTCACCGCGCAGAGCTGCCCTACCGCTACCCTCTACAGCTACTACATTCCTACCTGCGGCGGGCTGGAAGCCGGCGGCGACCCCTTTGCTCCGCCCACGGCTCCTCCGAACGCCTCCACCGGCAATCTTGCCAACCCTTACACAAATATCTTGTCGCCTGCGCCGACCAATCCGCAGTCTTCGGACCTTGTCAAATATCTGCCTAACATCGCCAAGATCGAGAATGGCGGCCAGCCGATTTCGCTCGGCGTCTATGACCGCGCAAATAAACTGCCGTACACCTTCAACTACACACTGGATATCCAGTGGCAGCCGCGCAACGACATCGCCATCGACATCGGATACGTCGGCAACATTGGACGCCACCAGGTTATCCCCGTTCCCTTCAATCAACCGGGCATCGCCAATCCCGGAGGCCGTATCCACGGCGAGCAATATACCTACGGCTACACGGTCGGTGGGGTTAATCTTCCGGATGGCACGCCCTACCGTGCGGACTATGAAGGCGGAAACGTCGATCATCGCGTTCCGTATGTCGGGTATGCTGCGGAGTCCATCGACTACAAAGCTGCCGGAGTGAACGCTTACAACGCGTTGCAGGCTCACATTGAAAAGCGCATGGCCCACGGCATCCAGTTCGGCGCCTCCTATACCTACTCGCACGCCACGGACGAGCAGAGTGGTCTCGGCCTCTTCTACAACGGCAACAACCCGCTCGATCTGCGGGACGGATATGGATCGGCTGACTTCGACCGCACCCACGTCGTCAACTTCAACTACAGCTTCACCATGCCCAACCTCATTCACGATCATTCCCTGGCCAGCTACTTTACGAACGGCTGGTCGCTCGTGGGTCTGACCGTTCTGCAGAGCGGCCAACCTTACAGCGTCATCGACTTTACCGGCGCGGTCGGCAGCATCTACTACAGCACCAATAACGGAATCACGAACCCCATCGTCCCTCTTGCTGCAGGCTGCTCGGCAAAGAGCGCCAAGTCCGGCAAGTCCGGGGCCTTCGGCAACGATGATGCCGCGCTCAAGGCTTCCTGCTTCACCGTTCCGGTGCTCGCTCCCGGTTCCTTCAATGGTGGTATCCCTTCAACCGACCCCTTCGAGACCAATTTCACGAATGGCCAGCGCAATATCTTCCGTCAGTCATTCCAGAAGCGTGCCGATGCCTCTTTTGTAAAGGTCACGAACTTCAAAGAGCGCTACAACCTCAAGTACTCTTTCGATATCTATAACCTGACTAACACCACCAGCCTGGATATTCCGGGGAATGAAGTTTCACAGAACGAGAACTACAATTCATTTCCATCCTTCTTCACAGACTCCGGCGCACCTACACAGGTGCTGCCCAGTTCCTGCGCTACCAACTCCCCTAGCGGTGGCAGCTTCTACAATTGTCCTTTTGGCATAGGCGTCGTGACGCACACCATCGGCAGTGCACGTCAGATTCAGATGTCGCTCCATCTGAATTTCTAACCGCGTGGCATAAAGAACAAGAGGCAGCCTTCATGGCTGCCTCTTGTTCTTGCTACAGAAATTGTAACTACAACTGGCGCTTATTCTTTCCCGGCGTGACGACCACCACAGGACGGCGCAACGGAACCATGGCCGAACCCTGCTGGAAGCCCTGCTGCATGCGGCTGAGCATCTCGCTGCGGACGTAAGCCACAACGCCCTGCATCTGGCGGTTCATCTCCTCCATGCGCTCGCGCATCTGCAGGATGATGGCAATGCCGGCGATGTTGACACCGAGATCGCGCGCGAGAGTGAG
>JAATFH010000339.1 GCA_015655315.1 Terriglobales bacterium | reverse complement strand
GCCGCGGATTTCACCTGTTCCGATTGTTCTTCACGATGCTGCCTCGTCTCCTTGTAAGAAACCAGCGAGTTCGACACATCCTTGAGTGCATTCAGAATGGCCTTCTGGTAGGCAAGCACCATCTCCTGCTCTTGTGCCTGTGAAAGACGATAGTTGCTGCGGATGCGGCCGCCCTCGAAGATCGGTTGGGAGATGGATCCCGCTGCGTACCAGTAGGAATTCGGACCGCTGAAGATGGAGTTCAGCTGATTGCTCGCCGCGCCTCCCAGGCTGGTGAGCGAGATTTGCGGGAAGTACTGTGCGCGGGCGACACCGATCCTCGCATTGGCTGCGATGAGCTTCGCCTCGGCTTGCTGAATGTCGGGACGCCTCTCAAGAAGCTGCGACGGCACACCGACCGGAATCTCCTGCGGGTGTGGCTGATTCTCTATCTCTAAACCGCGGTCGATGCCTCCGGGATTGTGCCCCAGCAGAATGCTGATGGCATTTTCCTGGATTGCGATCTGGCGCCGCAGGTCGGGCAGGTTCGCCTGCGCCGCATGCAGCAGCTCCTCGGCCTGACGCACATCGGCGAGCGATCCTGCACCGCCCTTATCGAGAGCCTGCGTAAGCTGCAACGAATCTTTGCGCGCCTTGATTGTGTTCTCGGTGATCGCTAGCTGGGCATCGAGGCTGCGAAGCTGGAAATAAGACTCAGCGACACCTTGGATCAGAGCGGTTCGTGTTGCGCGCTGGCCCCACTCGCTGGCCAGAAGTTCTGCCCGCGCGGCCTCGGTCTGGCGGCGATAGAGTCCCCAGAAGTCGAGATTCCATGCGGCTGCCGCGCTTGGGCCTCCACCGTTGAAGAAGGAGTTGGCGGGCGTCCCATCGTTCTTGGTGCCCGCCAGTGAGGACGGTATCTGGAGCGCGCTATAGCCGCCGCTGGCGCTGATCGATGGCAACTGCTGCGAGCGCGTGATACCAACCTGGGCCTGCGCTTCGAGCACACGCTGGGCGGCGATGCGAAGGTCGAGGTTGTTGGCAAGCGCCTCCTGAATGAGATGCTGCAGTGTTTGATCCTGAAAGATCGTCGACCACTGCTCATCGGCAACAGAGGGTGCAGTGGACGCGGGAGCAACGTCGGGAGCGAGTGCCTGACGATAGCTTCCCGGCACGTCAACCGCAGGCCGCTTGTAATTCGGACCTACCGTGCAGCCGATCAGCAGAGCCGTCATCAAAGCCAGCAGGGCACCAAGGCCAATTTGTTCCACTCGTTTTGTGACTTGAACCGCAGTCATGACAAAACCGTCCTTCCTCATTTGCAATATGTGCAGAGTTTCGATTCTCAACGCACCTGTACGTCCTGTCCCTCATGCAACAAATCGCTGGGGCTGGCTACAAGAGCATCGGAAGCTTGAATTCCACTCAGCACCTCTACTTGTGTGCCCATATCTCTGCCGATGACCACGGGAATAAAGTGAACCTTCTGCTTGTTTTCTATGGTGACAACATGCATGCCGGTGCGATCGATGACAAGCGAACTTGTGGGGATGATGAACGAGGTGCGCTGTTCTGCCAGCGTGAATTTAACCTGCGCATACATTCCCGGCATCAGGGAACCGTCCCGGTTATCGACCTGCACTTCCGTCAGCATGGTGCGAGCCGCGCTGTCGAGCGAACCGGCGCTGCGCACAACCGTACCGGCGTACTCGCGGCCCAGACGCTCCTTGAGCACAATGGATGCCTTTTGTCCGTCCTGAATATTGAGGGCCTGGGACTGCGGCACATCGACCTGAATGCGCATCGTACCGCTTTGCGCAATGCTGAAGAGCGGCTTGCCCGCCGCTGTGTTGTTGGTGCTTACCAGATCACCGCGCTCCACATTGCGTGCCGTGATGACGCCGTCAAACGGCGCAACCACCTGCTCGAAGCCCTGCAACTGCAGCAGCCGGCCCACATTTGCACGATTCGCAGTTACATTTGCTTCCGCAGCCGTAATGTTCGCGGCGGCGGCGGCAACATCGGCGACGCGTGCGTTGTGCGCCTGCACCGCCTCATCCACGATCTGCTGCGAAATGGCATGCTGCTCGCCCAACGGCAGATCGCGCTCTTTGGTGAGGCGCGCGAGTTCCGCATTCGCCTTGGCCTGCTCCAGAGTTGCCTTTGCCTGTTGCAGCGATGCTTCGGACTGCGCAAGCGTGGCGCGTGCCTGCAGCAGTTGCTGATCCACCTCGGGCGACGAGATAACCGCCAGCACTTGTCCTGCCTTTACCTTCGCGCCGATATCGACGTTTCGCCGGTCGATGTAGCCCTCGGTGCGCGCATAGATTGCAGCAGTGTAGAGCGGCTGAATGTTTCCGGGCAAAAGCAGTTCCGATGTCGGTTCACCAATCTGCGGGCGGACAAGAGTGACGACCGGATGCGTGACCGGCGATTCGCGCACCGCGGCCAGCGCTTCGCGCTCGCGCACGAATCGGGGAATCGCTCCGAGTGCTAAGAGAGCGATCACGAGTGCTCCCGCCCCGATCCATTTGACTTTGGTTCCGGAAGCGACTTTCTGATTCTGCTCAGTAGGAACGGTCTCGATCTGCTGCGTCATACGGCCTCCTGTGGCGTGTTGGCATTTCTTCCGTGAATCAACGTGAACATCAAAGGAACAAAGAAGAGCGTGGCGAAGGTGGCGACTCCGAGGCCGCCAATCACAGCGCGTGCAAGCGGTGCATTCTGCTCGCCGCCCTCACCCATACCGAGCGCCATCGGCAACATGCCGATGATCATGGCGAAGGCCGTCATGATGATGGGGCGCAGGCGTGTGTAACCCGCAGTCACGGCCGCTTCGAAGGGAGCCATGCCCGTCGCGCGGAGTTCATTGGCGAAGGTGACCAGAAGAATCGAATTGGCTGTCGCTACACCAATCGACATGATGGCGCCCATCAGGCTGGGAACGTTGAACGTCGTCTGCGTGAGGAAGAGCGCCCACACGATACCGGTGAAAGCTCCGGGAAGCGCACAGATGATGATGAAGGGATCGAGCCAGCTCTGATAGTTGACGACCATCAGCAGGTAGACGAGAAGCGCCGCGAAGGCGAGCCCCAGACCTAGCCGGTCGAATGCTTCGTTCATGCTCTCCACCTGTCCACGCACGACAATCTTTGTTCCGGGTGGAAGGTTCTTGCTCTCTTCCTTCACAATGCGGCTGATCCTGGCCGCGACTGAGCCAAGATCGCTGTCCTGCGTATTCGCATAGATATCGAATACCGGCGCGCCGTTGTGATGATTGACGACAACCGGCAACACTGCGGGCGAGAGAGTCGCCATGTTGCCCAGCAGCTCGCTGCGATTGTCGAGCGTATGAAGAGGGATCGGGGTATTTTCAAGCGCATTGATCGAGTCGATGCGGTACTGCGGCGTCTGGGCTGCGACCAGATAGGTGATGCCCATCTTCGG
>JAATFH010000226.1 GCA_015655315.1 Terriglobales bacterium | reverse complement strand
GATGACGGACGGGTCAACGCTCGAAGTCGATAATCCCGCGCGCTGGCCGGACCCGAGCGAGATCGAAACAATCGCGGAGCCGATCATCAAGGACACCATCCTGACAAACGAAGAATACGTCGGTGGGATTTTGAAGCTGGTGGAAGAGAAGCGCGGGCAGCAGAAAAATTTCGAGTATGTCTCGCCGACGCGCGTGATGCTGACGTACGAATTGCCGCTGAATGAGATCGTGCTCGATTTCTACGACCGGCTGAAGTCGGTTTCGCGCGGCTATGCCTCGCTCGATTATCACCTTGCCGGAACATGGGATTCTCCCATGGTGAAGATGGATATTCTGGTCTCGGGCGAACCCGTGGACGCGCTCTCCATCATCGTCCATCGCGAGTTCGCTTACGAACGCGGCAAGGCGCTGGTCGCGAAGATGCGTGAACTGATTCCCCGTCAGCAGTTTGAAGTCGCCATCCAGGCCGCCATTGGAGCGAAAATAGTCGCCCGCGAAACGGTATCAGCGTTGCGCAAGAATGTGATCGCCAAGTGCTACGGGGGCGATATTTCCCGCAAACGCAAGCTCCTGGAAAAGCAGAAAGAAGGCAAGAAGCGCATGAAGCGGGTGGGAAAAGTGGACATCCCGCAGGAGGCGTTTCTCGCCGTGCTCAAGCTGGGAGAAGACAGCAACCGGTAGGCTATCTCGCTCAACCATCGCGGCTTGCGATGTCACAGTCCTTTAACGCGATCTGTGGAAAGCGTGAACGGCTGCTGCGAAAAACAGGCGGTGGGCCATCGTGAAGGTCGAGAGTACTTTGGTAATGGCTTTTGTTGAAAATAAATAAGTTACAGTCCCATTTTGGGGCGCGTGGCCGGAACTTCCCATGATTTTGCGCGATTTGATGTTCTCAAAGTAATTTATTCCACATTTTTTTCCACAGAATTGTGCGGCGGCCCGGGCATCCCGCGACAGCGTTGAAGGAGCAAAAAAGAGACCCCAGGAATGAGGTCTCTTTTTTGCCAACTGTAGAAGTGAATTTACTGCTTCGGAGCTGTGGTTGCCGGACGCGGGGTGGTTGGACGCGGAGCCGGAGCGGAAGGTGCTCCTGCGGCTGCGCCCGCCGGGGCAGGAACGCCCGACTTCTGATTGTAGGCCTGGATGACTGCGGCAGAGATATCGGTTCCCTGGTTGGCCCAGAGGACCGGGCTCTGCTGCGTGCTGCCGTCGATCACGAGGGAATAGCCATTTGTCTGCGCATAGGCCTGCAGGACGGTGAAAACCTTCTCGGCCAGCTGCGTGTAGGTCTGCTGCAGATCCTGCTGGAAGTCGTTCTGCGTATCCTCGCCAAGACGCTGGAAGGCTTTTTCCTTTTCGTCGATGGACTTTGTCCGGTTCTGGCGCTCGGCGTCGCTCAGGTTCGCGCCACCTGTCTGTAGTCCCTTTTTCAGAGATTCGATCTCATCGCTCATCGTTTTGAGCTGGGTCCGCTTCGGGTCGTACTTCTTCTGCAGATCGGCAAAGTTCCGCTGGCCTTCGTTGGTCTGCATGACGGCAGGCTGGAACATGATGACGGCAATCTTCGTCGCGCCTGTTGGGGCAACCGCAGTGGTAGACGGGGCAGTCGGTGCCGGGTCTGTGGTGGCTGCGCTGCCGGCCTGGGCAACGGCGCTGACGCCGAGCCCGGACGCAAGCATGCAAACGAGTGTTAACGAACGCTTCATGGAAATTGGAAACTCCTTCGGTTCTTGTGTGTGGTCGCCCGCATTTCTGTGCGGAAGCGAACTTTCGCTTCCTGGCTTTCCCGTCTGAGGCGCTTCGTGGAGGCGGCTTCCCGGCCGGAAAAACCGGAGACGCAGAGCAGAAACACGGACAGAGGACATTTTCAGGAACTCAAGCGAATTATAGGTGGGCGGATGGGCAAGGTCAAACCTTGCGTATATGAAACTTCGCGCGTATTCACGGGAATCTGTAGGCTCGGAGCCTGGAGTTTGGACATCTGTGGGGTTTCGACTCTCTTGCCTTGCTTGTTGCTCTAGACCGCCGTTCCCAGGCAAATTTTAATGTTTTCAATGACTTTGCCGGGGAACTGAGTGTCCAAGGCCTGCAAAATGCCCCCTCGTTCCCATTGCAATCATGGCAGTACCGACAGAAGAGCCATCGGGCGTCAGTTCTCTTCTGCCGGGCTTCGAACTGTTTTGGTTACTGCCAGCTACAGGCTATGTTCTGCTGTCAGCTTCCTCCGGCAGGGAATTAGCAGAGGAGAAAATGCCATCCGGATCGTATCGCTTTTTTAAAGCCAGCAGCCGTGGAGCGTTGTCTCCATACGAGAAGGGGATTTGCGAGCGATCCTCGGGACTGAGCATATTCGGATAGCCGCCGGGGAAAGCGAACGGTGCAAGGGATTCCGAGAAATCGCGTACCCATTTCCGGTGTACATCGCCCTCTTTGCGAGGAGCCGGTTTCCACACCGCGACAATGTCCATCATGAAGTGCTGCTTGCGGAGCCCGAATGCGGTCGCATCGGGAGCAACTCGCGTGGGCGCTCCGCGGAAGTGATGCCAGCCGATAAGGGACAGCGGCGATGTCGCTTGATCGATCCCGGCGATGCTCGCGGCAATCACCTTTGGCGTGAGGCTGGGGAACCAGCGCGTGCTGGCGTGATAGTGGTGGCCGTTGACGACGGCTGCGTCAAACCGGTCCAGCATGACGTCGTACGTCATCCAACTCACCTGATCCACGATGGGCGTGCCGAGATTCCGCAGCTTGCCAATCATCCTTTCGCCTTCTTTGCGCTCGCCCTGCCAGTTCGGAGCGATGAACACGGTCGGGTCGCCGTTGGGGGCGGGAATGACTCCGCTGGTCACGCCCATTTCTTCCGGCAACGCAGTGGAAAGGCTCGCATAGCCGCGCAGTACCTGCTCGGCCTCACCCCAGGGAAAGAGCAATACGCCTGCCAGCAGTTCGCGCACAGGATGCAGGCGAAAGCTCATCGATGTGACTACGCCAAAGTTGCCGCCGCCGCCGCGCAGCGCCCAGAATAGATCCGGGTTCTCGGAGGCATTGGCTGTAACAACTGTGCTATCGGCAAGCACGACGGTTGCTTCGAGAAGGTTGTCGCTCAGCATCCCGAACTGCGCACTCATGGGGCTGTATCCGCCGCCAAGTGTCAGACCGCCCATGCCGACCGCGCCCACATTGCCGGTGGTCGCAACCAGACCGTGAGGGACTGTGGCCAGAGCCACGTCTTTGGATGTCGCACCGCCGCCGACCACCGCGACCCGCTGTGCAGGCTCCACGGTAACGTGACGCATGCGCGTCAGATCGATGACGATCCCATTGTGGCGCAAAGCTCTGCCGGCAAAGTCGTGTCCTCCGCAACGCACGGAGAGCGGCACGCCATGCTTGCGTGCGACCTGGACGACGGTCTGGACATCCTGATTGGTTTCGCAGAGAGTGAAGATCGCCGGACGCGCCTCGACGGCGCTGTTCCATATTTCTCGAGCCCGGTTGTATGCCGCATCGCCTGGAACGGCAACCTTTCCCGGCATTCCGTTTCGCAGGTCGTGCAATGCCGACGCGACCTGATCCCCTACTATATCGATCGTTTCCATCTATGTGCTCCTTCTTATCGGGGCGGGCAACACAGGTTCATCTCCGTTTCCGGGAAGCCACGGTGCTGCATTCGACCCTTGGTATCTGCAGGAAGAAACAGGACTGTCACGGATCGATTCCCTCTCGAAGCGGCAAAGACGCCTTAAGAGGAGAATTCCAGCATGTTTTCAAACAGAACCAGCAAGAAAAGGAACATCGAGAAAAAACTAGAGCAGACGACGGAATGCCGAAGGCGTAACGCCCACAACGCTGCGGAAGACTGTGGCGAAATGTTGCTGATTGTCGAAGCCGACAGCAGCCGCGACTTCGAGCACCGACAGATCCTGATTCTTAAGCAGGCTCTTGCTCCGATCGATGCGAAGCGTCCGCAGGTATTTGTATGGGCTCATGCCCATGCTTGTGCGGAATTGATGGGAGAAGTGCGACGGACTCAGACCAGCGGTGTTAGCGAGGTCCTCCAGTCCTACCTGGTGGGGCAGGCTGTGGTGCATAAATTCGATAACCCGACGAAGCCGGCACGGGGATAGTCCTCCCCGATTCAAGACAGGAGCGGTGGGGGAGGCGTTGTGAGAGGTTACAAGGACAATCGCGAGTGCTGCTTCCACACTGTCAAGGAACAGGCGGCCAGCGGGGTATCCACGAGTTTGTTCCGCTTCGAGCGCCCACAACAGGCTCGTAAGGCTGCGATCTGTTGTCCGCAGAGTGGGTTGCAGGTTTGCCTGATCGCGTTTCATGAGCGAGCGCGCCGCTTCATTGAGGACGGAGGTGCAGATCTGCACGCACAGTGCAGTCAGCGACGAGTCCCAGACCATGCTTTCCAGATCATTTCGTGCACAAATCACCGCTTCGCCCGCATCGATATGGACGCTGGAAGCGGCGCTGTTGCCCCGTCGATGCTGCAGCTTCGCCGGCTTTAAAAAGAGGCTCACTACATCCTTCATGAGGACGTGCGATTGTTTGCCCGGTTGAGCTACGTCGAATCTCTCGATGACCAGGGACTGGGATGGAGAGGAGATTCCTGCAGGGGCAGCAGCTATCAGCGGTTTTACTTCTCCCGCTTTGAGCGCCAGGATACGATCTGGATTGACGGCTCGACCGTTCGAAGCGCTCGTATATCCCGTGGTGGCACGCGCATTCCGGTTTGACTTCATATACCTCTCGTCTATGTCGAGTTGGGATCCGATGCTGGTCGCGGACCCGATTCTTTCATGACCCATCAGACGGGAAGATATTCCAGGAGGATACAGCTAATTTTTATTAGAGCTTCACTTACCGTTGATGCACGGAGACGGCTGCCATATTTTTCGCTTGTGGAAAAGCGGCACAGGACAAGGGAAAGGGCCACCTCATTGAAAGGATGGCCCTTTCGGTTCCCCCTCTGTGCCTGGAAGATAGTGCTCTTCGCAAACCTGCCAGCGGCCTTCCCTGCTGGCTAAATCTTGAAGCGTCCTCCTTGCAGGGCTCCCTCTGCATGCAAATCGGGGATGATGTTGCCGGAGAGATCCTCCTGATCGGCGACGAATGACCCGGTAAAGGTGCCGCCATCTCGGCTCAACTCCACCGTTGCCGCGAAGTCGAATCGCCCAGCATAGGCCCCGTTTGTGTCGAAGGTCCAACCGATGTGTTTCATCTTGTAAACTCTATTCGACACCTGTTGCCAAACTCCCCAGCAGATATTTCCCAGGCTGGGAGGGAAGGCGATATCATTTGTCATCTCATTCCCGTCCCCATAGAACTGCTCGATGGCGACGTCCCACAACTGGTCGGCCACATAGAAATTTACCGTCCACATGCCCACGAGTGAAGCGCGTCGATGCTCGGAACTGTCTTCGCGAGCCTGGCCACCTAGTAATGCGGACAGCGCTTGCAATTGCGAAAGAGGCGACGAGAGTCGTGACAGAGAGAGTCCTGACCCTGGTAGAACCCCACACGCTCGTGCCGCGGTTGCGAAGAGCATGCCGGCGGCTGCAACAGCCACCATTGTGATTTTGCTGACGGTTTTGATATCGAGTTTCATAGTTTCTCCTGTCTCCATGTGGTCAGTCACTGCGGGGCTGGCCCTCGTGTCGGCGTTAAGGATTTGATTGGGCAACGATGTCGTCCCTTTGAAGCTTCTACCCGGCAGCGAGGGGGATCGCAAGGGACAAAGACGGTCAAGCACGGTTTGACCACATTTGACCGTGTTTGCCTGTATACTTGCGGCCTGTTCGCGGGGTCAGGATATAGCAGTACGTGACCGTCCCCCATCGCGCCCTCCCAGCACCAATTCAAGCGGTGATCCACTCGAAACACGCCTCGATTCCTGGAAGGAAATCGCGTCCTGGTTGAATCGCAGCGAGAAGACGGTCCGCCGGTGGGAGGAGATGGAAGGTTTACCGGTTCACCGGCTTTTGCACGACAAGGGGAGTTCCATCTACGCATACCCAAGCGAACTGCGGGCCTGGTGGGAATCCCGCAAGTTGCACGAAGCAACTCCAGTCCAGCCACCCGATCAGAAGACACCTGCCCCGGAGTCCGAAATTGCCGCCGTGGCGCAGACACGACAGGACAGGGCTGAGAGCCAGGTGGCCGAAGAGACGATACTCGGCCGTCGATGGCATGCAGCCGTCCTCATCGTCGGTGCTCTCGTCATAGCCTGATTACTGGTTGTCATCGGCCTGAGAAACTTCCGAAATTCGACCCTGCCAAGATCGTCCGCGGTGCGCATCCATTCGCTGGCTGTACTGCCATTCGAAAACCTCTCAGGAGATGCCGAACAGGAATACTTTGCGGATGGGATGACGGCTGAACTGATTACGGAGCTTGCCAAAATATCTTCCATCCGCGTGATCTCGCGCACGTCTGTCATGCGGTACAAGCGTCTTCGTAAGCCGCTGGCTGAAATTGTCCGCGAATTGAATGTCGACGCGGTAGTGGAAGGCGAGGTGCTCCGTTCGCAAAACCGGGTGCGAGTCACTGCCCAACTCATCGATGCATCCAAAGATCGGCACATATGGGCAGAAACTTACGACCGCGTCCTTCGCGTCGTGGTGGGACTGCAGGCGGATATTGCTCAATCCATAGCTCAAGCGATCGGAGTCAGAGTAATGCCAGCGGAGCCTGGCCGCCATACCCGAGTTCGTCGCATGAATCCTGAGGCGTACGAGGCATACCTTAAGGGGCGTTTCTTCTTCGAGAAGAGAACAACGGGAGGAATGAATAAGGCGGTGGACTACTATCAGCAGGCGATTCGCATCGATCCGCAGTTCGCGGAAGCGTACGCCGGTCTAGCCAAGGCATACGACATCTTTGGCACTTATGAATTGCGGTCGCCAGATGAGAGTTTTCCGAAGGTAAGGGTGGCAGCGGACAAGGCTCTGCAACTGGACGATACGCTTTCAGAAGCATACACCGCGCGAGGGCTTGCCTCATCCATGTATGAACACGATTGGAACGCCGCCGAACAAGACTTCCAGCGCGCCCTCACGCTGAACTCCAACGACGCCACCGCGCATCACTGGTACGCGGAACATCTGATCAATATTGGCCGGGCGGAGCGCGCCGTCACCGAACTGGAGCGCGCACGGGAACTCGATCCGCTATCGCTTCCGATCAATGGAACCCTGGGACGTGCTTACCGGGATGCCCGCAGATATGAAGAGTCGATCCTTCAGTGCAGGAAGACTCTTGACCTCGATCCTGATTTTGCGCTCGGTCACTGGTGCCTCGGCGCATCCAGTGTGGCGGAAAAGCGCTATGCAGAGGCAATAACGGAGATGCAGCGTGCGACCGCTCTGGGCGCGGCTCCGCTGTTCACATGGGGTCTGGGCTATGCCTATGCGGCGTCAGGAGACAGGATCAGAACGAGAGCCACCATCAAAGCGCTCAAGGCGGGAACGGGCAGCGCCTACATGCCAGCCTATTACATCGCCTCTATTTATGGGGCGCTCGGCAAAAAGGACCTGGCTTTCACATGGCTGCAACGAGCCTACACAGAACGAGACCCCGGGCTGACGTACCTGCTGCTCGATCCATTTATGGATCCACTCCGTGCCGATCCTCGCTTCAATGCACTGGTGCATAAGGTCGGCTTGCCGCAGTGATTCCTTTTCCCGTGTTGCTGAT
>JAATFH010000395.1 GCA_015655315.1 Terriglobales bacterium | reverse complement strand
GTTCGGCGGACGAGAGTTCCGAGCGGTAGGTCAGCGGCAATTCCACGTTCTCGGAAACCGTCAGATCGCCGATCAGGTTGAAGCTCTGGAAGATGAAGCCGATCTCCCGGTTGCGGATGCGTGCGCGTTCGCCAAACGACAGGTTGGCAACCTGATGGCTGTTGAGCCGGTAGCTGCCTTCCGAAGGCGAATCGAGCAACACGAGAATGGACAAGAGCGTGCTCTTGCCGCAGCCGCTCGGCCCGGCGATGGCGAGGTATTCGCCCGCGCGCACGTCGAGGTAGATCCCGGCCAGCGCGTGGGTTTCCACCTCGTCGGTGAGGAACACTTTCTTGACGGCGTCGAGATGGATCAGCGACGAGGAGTCAGGGGCGGGGTTGGTCGAGTTCATGGCGGCAACGTTCACGGGATGCGGCAAGTCCACGCTGCTCTCCATCCTCGGCTTGCTGGACACGCCGACGGACGGGCTCTACCGGCTGCGCGACGACCGGGTCACCACCCTCACGCCCGCACAGCGCGCGCGCGTCCGCAACCGCGAGATCGGCTTCATCTTCCAGAGCTTCAACCTGATCGGCGACCTTACGGTTTACGAAAATGTCGAGCTTCCTCTCACCTATCGCACCGGCATGTCGGCGGCGGAGCGCAAGCGCCGCGTGCAGGAGTCTCTTGAGCGCGTGAGCATGGCGCACCGCATGAAACACTATCCTTCGCAGCTCTCCGGCGGTCAGCAGCAGCGTGTGGCTGTGGCGCGCGCGCTGGCTGGTTCGCCGTCGATCCTCCTGGCTGACGAGCCTACCGGAAACCTGGATTCGCGCAACGGCGAAGCGGTGATGGAACTGCTGCAGAACCTGCACAAGGATGGCGCGACGATTGTGATGGTGACACACGATCCTCGCTTTGCGCGTCATGCCGAGCGCAACATTCATCTCTTTGACGGTAAAGTTGTGGCCGAGGGAGATGCGCTCGAACAGGTGCTGGAAGCGCGGTAACACATATTTCAGGCAGTGATTTTGCGTTGCGTGCAGCAGTGTGCGCGATGCATACAGCAGATCATTGCCTGCAAAAGTCGTGCGATTTGCTCTGAGTTGTGCGTATTGTTGCAATTGCAGGCTCTCGATTGACCCGCTGCATATCGAGTCCGGGAACTGAGCATAGCGCCGATGGCAGGAAGTGAAAAACTCCATGATTGAACTGAAAAATATCGAACGCAGCTACAAGACGGGAGCGGGGCAGACATGGGTGCTGCGCCGCATTAATCTCACAATTCAGCAGGGTGACTTTCTCACCATCATGGGACCTTCGGGCGCGGGCAAGTCATCGCTGCTGAACGTGCTGGCGCTGCTCGACGATCAGTGGCTGGGCGAGTACTGGTTCAAGGATCAGCCTGTGCACAAGATGAACCGCAAACAGCGCGCGGAACTGGCGAAGAAGAATATCGGCATGGTCTTCCAGAGCTACCACCTGCTTGACGACCTGACCGTGCAGGAGAACATCGATCTGCCCCTCTCGTACAAAGATATTCCGCGAGCAGAGCGCCAGGGGCTGGTGGCCGATACGCTGGATCATTTTCAGATTGTCGGCAAGAAGGATCTGTACCCGTCCCAGCTTTCCGGTGGACAGCAGCAGCTGGTGGGCATTGCGCGCGCGGTCATTCACAAGCCCGCATTGCTGCTGGCCGATGAACCGACCGGCAATCTGCATTCGAGCCAGGCGAAGGAGATCATGGAGCTTTTCCGCGAACTGAACCAGCAGGGAACGACGATTGTTCAGGTGACCCATTCCGACGTCAATGCCTCATACGGCAGCCGCGTGATTGAAGTGCGCGATGGCTGGATGGTGAAGGACACGGCGAACCCCGAACTGGGCGCGGAGGTCAGCGCATCGTGAAGAGCGGGTCCCGGATTCAGCAGCAGTTGGCGGCGGTTGCTCTTAGCTGCCTTATCTCATCGAGCGGTCTGGCACAGGCCGCGCCTTCTCCGCAACAGCCATCCGTGCAGGCAGCGCCGGTCCCTGCATCGACGACGGCAGCTGCTCCCGACGCCCCGAGCGCAACGCAGACGCAAGCGCCGCCAATGAGCATTGCGCAGCAGGACCAGCAGGCCACGAGAGTCTCTGCAACGCAACAACCTTTTCATGTGGAGCTGCCGCATTCGCGCAATCCGTTTTCGCCCTACATGCCGAGCGATGTGCCCGTCTTCGATCTGCATAATTCGGCACGGCTGCAGAACCTGATTCGCGACGGGAAGCTTTATCTTTCGCTGAAAGATGCCATTGCTCTTGCGCTCGAAAACAATCTCGATCTGGCTTATTTCCGCTACAACCTGCCGGTTGCCGAGACGGATCTTGCGCGTACCAAGGCTGGCGGTCTTGCCAACGGCGTGAATGTGAGTACACTGCAGAGCGCTCCTGGCGGCAACGGAACCTCGTTCAGCAGCGCAGGATCGTCCAACGGCGGAGCGGGGAGCTCCAACGGCAGCGCCGGGTCTGCGGCTGGTGGCGCAGGCGGTCTGGTCACATCCACACTCGGACAGGGAACCACGGTTCATGGCTTCGATCCGAACATTTACTTTCAGGGGTGGACGGATCACCAGACAACGTTGCTGACGAACTCGGTGACGGTAGGTGGCGTTCCCATTTATCACCAGAACACGGTTGAAGGCCAGGCAGAGTATTCGCAGTATTTTCCGCTCGGCACAAATGTGCAGTTCTATTACACAGGATTGCGGCAGACAACAAACAGCGCGGCAAACTCGGTGAATCCAACACTGCAATCGAACTTTCAGCTTTTTATCTATCAGCCCGTACTGGCGGGCTTCGGACTCGCAACCAATACGCGCTACATCAAGATCGCAAAGAAGAACCAGCAGCTGACGGACCTTGGTTTCAGAGCGCAGGTGATTGCTACCACCACGCAGGTGGAGAACATCTATTGGGATCTGGTCAATGCTTATGTCGACGAGCAGATCAAGGAGCGCTCGCTGCAATTTGCGAATCAGACGCTGAGCGATGATCAGAAACAGCTTGAACTGCAGGCCATTCCTGCCGTGCAGGTGTTGAAAGACGAGTCGGACGTGGCCGCGCGCGAAGGCGATCTTACGGTGGCAAAAACCACGCAGAGACTGAACGAACTGCTGCTGAAGAATGTATTGACGAAGACGATTGACGATCCGCAGTTGGAAGAGATGCCCATCGTACCGTTGGATCTGACGGGGAATACGGATCAAAATGGAGACAGGCCGACCGAAGAGCTGATCGCTCTGGCAGAAAAGAACCGGCCGGATGTGGCGATGGAGCAGATCACGATGGAGATCGCTCAGAACAGCTTGAAGAGCATTAAGAATGAGCTGTTGCCGTCCCTATCGTTATACGGAGAATATGCCGGTATCGGGAATGGCGGTTTGCCGAATCCATTATGCACGGGCTGCCCGGCAACCGGATTTCCCACGACTTTCTGGGGTTCTTTCGAGAACGCGTTCAACTATTCTTCGCCTGAATACCAGATAGGCTTCATCCTGCAGATCACGCTGCGAAATCGTGTCGCCAAGGCCGATCAGTTTCGTTCCGTGCTGGAGTTCCGCCAACACCAGATCCAGTTTGAAGAGCAGAAGAAGACGATTCGCTTTGACGTGCGTAACTCTCAGTTCGCGTTGCAGCAGGCACGGGCACGTGTCGACGCTGCGCAGAAGGCGCGGGATTTGGCGCAGAAGACTTTCGACACCACGAAGTCCGAGCAGGATCTGGGATCGAAGTCCAGCCTGGATACACTGGCTGCGAGTCACGATCTTGCCGTTGCGGAATCGGCACTGGCAACCGCGCAAAATGCGTACGAAAAGGCGAAAGTCGATATTGACCGCGCCATCGGCGACACGCTGGAGCACATGGGGATTTCTATCGAAGATGCGCGTTCTGGTGTTGTAACCCACAACATGTAACGATGAAGATGCACGGGTAGAATTCAGGGTTCAATGGCCGCAACACCCCAACTCGGCGGAGTGGAAAACGGAATCAGCGCTCCACAGGCTCCGCGTGTCTTAATCGCCGACGACCAGCCGCACATTCTTGATGCGCTGGAACTGTTACTGGAGCCGGAAGGTTTCCAGGTAGAGAAAGCGCGCTCGCCCATGATGGTGCTGGAGGCGCTTCAGTCCGGCTCCTTTGACGCGCTGCTGGTTGACCTGAACTACACGCGTGATACGACCTCGGGCAAAGAAGGTCTTGACCTGCTGACCCAGATCAGGGCGCTGGATAGCCATGTTCCCATCATCGTGATGACGGCGTGGGCGAATGTCGAAGTTGCCGTTGAGGCGATGCGGCGCGGCGCTCGCGATTTCATCCCGAAGCCGTGGGACAACGCGCGCTTGTTGACGATTCTACGGACGCAGATCGATCTCCACAACGCAGTGAAGCGCGCCTATCGTCTGGAAGCGGAAAACCGCATGCTGCGCGGGCAGAACCTTCCCGACCTGATTGCAACTGCGCCCGCGATGCAGACGGTGCTGAGCACGATTGCGCGTATCGGCCCTTCGGATGCCAATGTTCTGATTACCGGCGAGCATGGTACCGGTAAAGAAATAGTCGCGCAGATGCTGCATGGATTGTCGCAGCGTGCTACGCGCTCGCTGGTCGCCGTGAACACCGGTGCGCTGCCCGAGGGCACCTTCGAAAGCGAACTGTTCGGCCATGTGAAGGGTGCTTTTACCGACGCGCGCACGGAGCGCATTGGACGGTTTGAGCTGGCTGATGGCGGCACGCTGTTTCTCGACGAGATTGCCAACGTGCCCATGCGGCAGCAGGCGAAGCTGCTGCGCGTGCTGGAAACGGGAGAGATGGAGCGCGTTGGGTCTTCGAAGACACGGCGCGTGAACGTGCGGGTTCTGTCGGCAACCAACGCCGATCTGCATGTCGAAGTAGAACAGGGAAGGTTTCGTGGCGATCTTTTATTCCGTCTGAATACGGTCGAGATTCACCTGCCGGCTTTGCGCGACCGCCGCGAAGATATTCCGCTGCTGGCCGCGCATTTTCTGAACCGGTACGCATCGCGCTACCGCAAACAGATGGAAGGCATTGACCCCTCGGCTCTGCAGGCAATGCTGCAACATCCGTGGCCGGGCAACGTCCGCGAGCTTGACCACACGATCGAGCGTGCTGTTCTGATGGCGCGTGGAAACAGGATCGAAGCGTCCGACCTGGGATTGAACCAGACGCGGGCATCCAGCCAGGCACTTGAAGATATGAGCCTGGAGTCTGTAGAGAGTATTCTCATCCGCAAGGCACTGACTCGCTGCAATGGCAATGTGAGTCAGGCTGCCGAGGCGCTCGGCTTGAGCCGGGGCGCCTTGTACCGGCGGATGGAGAAATATGGCATCTAGGGCAGGCTCAAAGAGCAGGCGCGAGCACAATCCCAGGAGAACGGCGGCCACGAGCAAAATCCCGCGAGAGGGATTCAGCTTCGAGGTCAAGATCAAGATCCTGATTACGTCGTTGTGTCTCCCTATTTTTGTGCTCAGCGCTGTTTTGCTCTGGATCGAGCGCGTCTCCCTCTCATTAATTATCGGTTCGTTGACTACGCTGGCGCTGGTGGTTCTGCTGGTGGCGTCCATCTTTCTGGAACAAGTGGTACGCCCGCTGCAAACGCTGGCCAACGTAGTGGCGGCGCTGCGGGAAGAAGACTTTTCCTTTCGTGCGCGTGGAGCGACGCCGCAGGATTCACTGGGCGAGTTGGCGATCGAGATCAACCAACTGGCCGACGCGATGCAGGCGCAGCGGCTGAATGCTCTGGAAGCGGTGGCGCTGCTGCGGCGGGTGATTCTGGAAATGGATGCGCCGGTGCTGGCTTTCGATGGACAGAGCGCGCTGCGGGTGGTGAATCCGGCGGCCGAGCGCGTGCTGCATTTGACCGCTGCGCGTGACCTGGGACGCACAGCCGACGAGCTGGGGCTGCGTAAAATTCTGGATGAACCCGATGAGGGCATCACTACGATTGAGGACCAGGGACAGCAGGCGCGCTGGATGGTTCGGCGCAGCAGCTTCCGCCTGATAGGCGTTCCTCATACGCTGCTGGTGCTCTCGGAT
>JAATFH010000172.1 GCA_015655315.1 Terriglobales bacterium | reverse complement strand
GGATGCTGCAATGCTGCCGCCAATGCTGTTTCCAGAACACGCCCCCGGCCAGCAGTGTTACCGCCGCGATCGTAGTTCTTATGGAAAAGCTGCTGCATCAAGGCGTCGATGACCATATTCCCCGGTCCGGTATCGAAAGCAAGTATTTCGTCTGTCTTTGACGCAGGAGGTATCAGCGTCAGGTTCCCAATGCCCCCGATGTTCTGCAGAACTCGCGCCCGTTTCGCGTCGGCGAACTGCACATAATCCAGCAGCGGCACCAGCGGAGCGCCCTGGCCACCGGCAACCATATCCGGCGGGCGGAAGTTGCTGACTACCGGCACGCCCATTTCTGCCGCCAGTAGAGCCGGTTCGCCGATCTGCCAGGTGCAGGCAACTTTGCGGCCCGCATACAGAGTTGGAGCAGCCTGATGGTAGATCGTCTGCCCGTGGCACCCGATCAGTTGCAGGCTGACGGGATAACGCGCAATCGTGGATCGGACGGCTTCCGCGTAGGCTTGCCCCAGACGCCAGTTGAGCCGCGCCAACTCTGCTGTGGAAGTGGATTTCGCATCCATCGCGGACAATACCGCTTTGCGCAAAACAGGCGAGAAAGGAAAAGCCCTGTGCCCCGCCAGTTCCAGCTTCAAGCGACCGCGATCCGGCCGGATTTCTACAAGGGCAACATCGATGCCGTCGGCGGATGTGCCGCTCATGACGCCTGCGACCATCATGGGACGGAATGGAACCGGTTTCGAATCTGGATAGCCTGGCGGACTGCCGCGCAACAATCGCTCCTATGATCTTCAGCCCTCATTGTATGTCCTTGCTTCGGCAAATTTTCATCCGTTAGCCGCTCGCGCGATGCTGTTCGCCCATCCAGTGGACCGCTTGGCTCCAAAAAGATTCAGGAGTAGCATGCAGTCAACCGAGAATAAAGAGATGCACAGGCAGGAACCAGCGTCGGTCATCAAGGGCGGCCTGCGCTACCCGGGCGTTCTGGCCCTCTTCGGGATATGGACCGCAGTTGGAGCTGTTTGTTTTTTGCGTCACCGTCTTGGTCCGGCATCCGGCGCAACCAGCCTTCCCACTCTCTTGGAATTTACCGTATGGCTCAGCTGCTTTTATCCCTGGATATTGCTCGGCCCTCTGGTATTTCGCCTAGAACGCCGCTTTCCGCTTAACCGCGCGAAGTGGCTGACGAGCGTTCCCGTCCTCGCGCTCTGCGGAATTCTGCTGGCCTTCGTGGCAGTGAAAATGACCATTGCGCTCAACATGCTGCTGGACTCACATACAGACCTGCATACGCTGGTGCATGGACTCCCCCTCAGCGAGTTTTCGATTGCATTCTTCCTCTTCTCGAATATTGCGATAGCGGGCGCTATTATCCGCACCATCATTCAGCTTGAGCGGCAGCAGAGGATTGCGGCGGAACTTGCCCTCGAAAATGCGAAGCTCGAAACCAGCCTCAAGAATGCTGAGCTGGAAACGTTACGTTTGCGGCTTAAACCGCATTTTCTCTTCAACACACTTGAAAATATTTCGGCGCTCGCGGAGGACAATCCCAGGCTCGCCCGCAAGATGCTCTCACGGCTGGGCGAGTTGTTGCGGGCAGCTTTCCGGCGTGACTTTCAGGCCGAAATCAGCCTCACCTCTGAAATTGCCTTGATGAATGCCTACATCGATGTGGAGCAGGTCCGGTTTGGCGAGCGCCTGAAGGTTCACGTCGACATCGATCCGGAAACGGAGGCCGCGCTGGTTCCCAGCCTTCTGCTGCAGCCGCTGGTGGAAAATGCGATTGTGCACGGTCTTCGACATATCGCGGATGCGGGCAGGATTGAGGTGCGCAGCGTCAGAAATTCCGAGTCGCTGGTTCTAACGGTAAAGGACAACGGCTGCGGACCGGCGCAAACGCTTGATGGGTTGCCGCTCGGCATCGGGCTTGGATCGACGCAGGAGCGGCTTTTGCGCATGTATCCGCTTAGCCATCAGCTTTCAGTCCAGCGATCGGATGACGGCGGCACCCTGGTTCACATCAGCCTTCCCTTCCATACGAAAACCGCATGAAACCGCTGCGTATCTTGATTGTCGATGACGAGCCTGCGATCCGTGCCGGGATTCGCAAGCTGCTTGCAGCCATGGATGACGTGCAGATTGCAGGCGAATGCCAGAACGCCGCGGAGGCGGTCAGCGCGATACGCCGCAATCCGATGGACCTGGTGCTGCTCGATATTCATCTGCCGGATGCGAGCGGGCTCGACGTGGTGCGATCGGTAGGCATTGAGCAAATGCCGCTCGTGGTCTTTGTCACGGCGTACGATGAGCACGCGATTGAGGCGTTTGAATTGAATGCTCTCGATTACCTGCTGAAGCCTTTCGATGAAGATCGCTTGCAGCGCGCTCTTGATCGCGCGCGCGAGCGGCTCACGTCTGATGGCCACCAACAGGTAATCGCACAGCTGGAGAAGCTGGTGGCCAACTACTGTCCGGCGGGACCGGAACGCTTTGTGATTCGCAAGACGGATCGCTACGAGTTTGTTTCCTCTGACTCTGTGGACTGGATCGAGTCGGCCGACAACTATATCGAGTTGCACTGCGGGAGCAAAACGCACCTTCTGAACGAGACCATGAGCGGCATCGAGCAGCGCCTCGATCCCCGCAAATTTCTTCGCATTCACCGGCGTCACATCGTCAACACCAGCCGCATTCTTGCGGTACACCCACTGGCTGGCGGCACGTATGAGATCGAAATGCAGCATGGAGTGCGGCTTACTTCAGGACGAAACTTTACTCAGGCTGTCCGGCTGCTGATTGGGCGTTGCTGATTTAAAACAGATCCTTCCCCTTCGTTCCTCAGTGTCAGGATGACAAGGCTGCCTGCGATGGCCTGACGCGAGCGTTAGAATCAACGCATGCGAGCAGCCGTTCTTCATCAACCTGCACCGATTGAGCAGAATCCGCTTCAACTTGAAGACTTGCCGGTACCAGAACCGGATCCGGGCGAAGTCCTGCTTCGCGTGGAAGCCTGCGGGGTTTGCCGCACTGATCTGCATATCACAATGGGAGAGTTGAAGCCGCTGCTGTCGGCGGTCACTCCGGGACACCAGATTGTGGGCCGCGTGGAAAAGCTGGGAGCGAACGTCTCCGGACTGCACGCCGGCCAACGCCTTGGCGTCTCATGGCTTGGCGGGGCGGATGGCACCTGCCTGCTGTGCCGCAAAGGGATGGAGAATCTTTGCGACCAGCCTACGTTCACCGGCTATTCGGTAAATGGTGGGTATGCCGAGTATGCGATTGCGCGTGCCGATTTCTGTGTTCCGTTACCGGAGGAGGCTGACGCCAAAGATGTCGCCCCGCTGCTCTGCGCCGGGATTATCGGCTTTCGCAGCCTGCGCGTAGCCGAGGTGGAATCGGGCGATCGCGTCGGGCTTTTCGGGTTTGGTGCTTCAGCGCATCTGGCGATTGAAGTCCTGAAACATTGGGGATGCGAGGTCTATGTGGCCACGCGCGGGGCTTCGCATCAGAAGCTGGCGCGCGACCTGGGCGCGGTCTGGGTGGGTGAGGCTACGGACCGGC
Source organism: Terriglobales bacterium (assembly GCA_015655315.1). Classification (GTDB taxonomy): domain Bacteria; phylum Acidobacteriota; class Terriglobia; order Terriglobales; family Acidobacteriaceae; genus Alloacidobacterium. The sequence continues at coordinate 10,540 of JAATFH010000172.1, read as the reverse complement.
CTCCCGTGCAGCTCGACCGCGCAGTCACCTTTGCTCCCAGCGGCGATGTCGTGATTGCAGCGCTGAGTTCGCTGCGCAAGGGCGGGATTGTCGCGATCAACGCGATTCATCTGGACCGGATGCCGCAATTTGACTACGACACACTGCTCTGGGGCGAACGCCAACTGCGCAGCGTTGCGAACATGACGCGGCAGGACGCTCATGATTTCGTGAAGCTGGCGACCGAGATCGGAATTCGTCCGCGTACGACTTTATTCACATTGGATCAGGTGAACGAGGCGCTTGCCGCCGTCTATCACGATTCGATTGATGGCGCGGCAGTCGTGCTCTGCCAGTAATCGTCGGGCAGGTTCACCACAATCGGCGTTGAGGTGCTGCGAACGACGATCCAGCGAAAGGGCTGGTCCAGCGATGGGTTGATTTCCTGATGCGGCAGCCATGCGGGAACATGAAGAAAGTCGCCGGCGTGGACGGTGGCCGAGTTTTCCCCGTGCTCTCCCCAGCGAACATACGACGAACCTTCGAGGACATAGACGATGGTCTCCTGTTCTCCGTGGTGGTGGATTCCGGTCCTCGCACCTGGTTCCACGAGGAAGGTCCCTCCCCACAGGCCGGTTTCAACGTTCTGTCCGGGGCTGATGGCTGCCAGGCGGAGAGAGCCGAAAGTTTGTGCCGTTCCGGGGTCGAATTGCTCGGGGCGGATAACGCTGATGGTCGCGTGGACGGAATGAGAAGCAAGGGGATTCGGCAAATATAGCTCCTTCGCAGTGCAAACAGAAAGCAGATCCTTCGACTACGTCCTTGCTTTGCAACGACTTCGCTCAGGATGACAACTTCGCGGCTTTCTGTTGCTCGTTATTACTGATGAATGACTCCCTCCCTGCGATGCGCGGTGCGCGCCGGCTTGCTACATCTAGTAAACTGTTAGTGCGGAAATCTATGCCGGAAATACACCGCAGGAAGACCATTACGGTCAGGATTGGCCATGTTCGGGTGGGGTCGGAAGTGCCGGTTGTCGTGCAGTCGATGACCAACACCGATACCGCCGATGTCGAGGGGACCATTCAGCAAGTGGCGGCACTGGCCGCGGCCGGGTCGGAGCTGGTGCGGGTCACGGTCAACAATGACGCCGCAGCCAAGGCTGTTCCCTACATCGTGGAAGGTCTGGCGAAGCTCGGCATTCATGTTCCCATCATCGGTGATTTCCATTACAACGGGCATCAACTGCTGAAGAAGTATCCGGACTGCGCCCGGGCGCTGGCCAAGTACCGCATCAATCCGGGCAACGTTTCCATCGGGCGTAAGGACGATGACAACTTCCGTACCATGATCGAGTGCGCGGTTGAGAACGACAAGCCTGTCCGCATCGGCGTGAACTGGGGCTCGCTCGATCAGGCACTGCTGACGCGCATGATGGATGAGAACTCCAAGCGGCCCGACCCGCTCGATGCCCGCGACGTGATGATGGAAGCGATGTGCCGCAGCGCGCTGGATTCCGCGGCTGCTGCCGAGCGCTACGGCCTCGGGCACGACAAGATCATCATCAGCGGCAAGGTGAGCGGCGTGCGCGACCTGATCGACGTATACGAGATGCTGGCCACGCGCTGCGACTATCCGCTGCACCTGGGACTGACTGAGGCCGGAATGGGCATGAAGGGCATTGTTGCCTCGACTGCCGGACTGGCTCCGCTGCTGCTCCAGGGCATCGGCGATACCATCGGCGTCTCGCTAACCCCCAAGCCGGGCGGCGACCGGACGGAGGAAGTGCTGACCGGTCAGCAGATTCTGCAGTCGCTCGGCATCCGCAGCTTTACGCCGCAGGTCACGGCCTGCCCCGGCTGCGGACGTACCACGAGTACCTTCTTCCAGGAACTGGCGCAGCAGATTCAGAACTACCTGCGCGACTCGATGCCTTCATGGCGCGAGCAGTACCCGGGTGTGGAGGAGTTGAAGCTCGCGGTGATGGGTTGCGTAGTGAACGGGCCGGGCGAGTCCAAGCATGCCAATATCGGGATTTCACTTCCGGGGACATTCGAGGAGCCTAAAGCTCCGGTTTATGTCGATGGACGGCTGATGACGACGCTGAGAGGTGATACTATCGTGAAGGACTTCCAGAAGATTCTCGACGAGTACGTGCAAAACCGTTACGGAAACGGCTCGAAGAAGGAAGAACTGGTCGAAGTCCACTGATTTTTGTGCTTGGCGAGGCGGTTGTTTTGCCTCGCCACCCTCCCCCTTCTGTTTTGCCCTCCCTAAGACACTCATTTCCTTGATTCCTCACTCGATCCCTCTTGAAGTGTTCATCCGCGCGAATGTGCCCTTGGTAATCTTTCCTCTCGCGCGGCCATTGCCTACTCTTGTGGACACGAATCCACATCAGGAAAGTGCATATGCGAGGTCTCGCGCTTGGTTTCATGCTGCTCTTGTCGCCGTTCCTGTCTGCCAGCAAAGCCTGTTATTCGGCCGAAGAGGCTCTCTCCCACCAGAACAAGGATGTCTGCATCACGGCTCACGTGTACGACGTCGTTGAGTTAGCCGATGGGACGCGTTTTCTCGATGTGTGCCGTCCGGAGGCTCCGGACGCGGAGTGCCGGTTCACTGTGATGAGCGCAAACAAAGATCGCCAGGAGGTAGGCGATCTGAGCCAGTTCCGGCAGCAGGATATCCAGATTCGCGGCATCGTACGGCCTTTCGGCGGGCGGGCAGAAATTTTGCTCAGCAACCCCCGGCAGTTCCATGGAGGAGCGGAGAAATTTCACCCCAATCCAGCGCTGCTGCACGGGTTTTCCGCAGAGGATGGCAGGCCTGCTATCAGTGATCCGACGTTACGCAGCGGACATCACCGGAGTGTATTTCAGACGGCTCATTGAATCCGGCAACTCAACGCAGAGGCCCGGCGTGTTTGCGGAGTTCGGCTAACGGATAGAAAGTGCCTCGCCATACGATTCCACGCCGCACCAGGGTGACGATCATCGATCGCAACAACATGTAAACGATGATGCAGGCAGCTACCGGCAGCAGGAGCACATAGACGGCGGAAATACCATTGATATGTCGCTCGCAATAACGATAGAGGCCCAAGGCGGCCTCCAGGGCGACGAGACTGGCGGACCATGAGGTCCAGGGGCCGAGCAATCCGCACACGGGGACCAGGCAAAAAAGAGCGATCGCGACGCAGGCGGCGAGCAAAAACCATGGCCGGAAGCGAAAGACTGCGAAGACGTTTTTAGTGACATTGCGAACGATGCCGAAAGCGCCTGCGGCCCAGTGCACGCGGATGAGACCCCGCCCGAAAACGATGCGCTGACGGAAGCCTTGGCGCTTCACCTCATAGCCAAACTTCAAATCTTCGATAACTTCCAGAGGATGAGCTTCGAAGCCTCCCATGCTGCGGTAGACATCGTTGCGGATGAGATTGAAGGCGCCGATACCGATGGACTCGCGGCTTTTGGGGTCTGCGATCTTCCAGAAACTCTTAGACAGCAACGACAGCACCTGAAAGGCGGAGAGCATCATTCGCTCGCCCACGCTTTTGAAGATGAGCGTGGGAAAAAGAACGAGGTGATCCGTTTCGCTCTCCGCATAGCGGATGGCGCGGCGCAGGCAGTCTTCGCGGAAGACAATATCGCCGTCGGTAAAGAGCAGCCACGGTGAAGTCGCCTGCCTTGCAGCCAGAGCCATGGCATGGGTTTTGCCCATCCAACCCGGGGGCAGCGTTTCGATGTGGATGACGCCGATATTCTTGCCCTGCTCCCGGCCTTCGGCTGCGACGCGATCCATGATCTCGCCGGTTCTATCGGTCGAGCGGTCGTCGACAGCGAGGATCTCGATGATAATACCCTGTTGAGCGAGCAGGGAGCGCAGGGTTTGTTCAATGGCCTGCTCCTCATTGCGTGCCGGAACGATGACGGTGATTTTCGGCTGTGGGCCTTGTTCCGTCGTTCCGGAGTAGCTCTCTTCGAGCAGATTGGCCAGCTTCGGCAGGTTGCGGCGGGCGACGGTGGAACGCCAGGTCCAGAGGAAGGCGATGAGCCAGTTAAGGACGATGGCTATAGTAAGCATTCTCTCTCAGTATCTATGAGGATGCGTGCCTTGCACCACCAGGCGCGGAGTCGCGAGTTGGTGATTTTCCCCGGCTTCGTCTCAGTATCGGACATCAGTTTCATCCGGCTGCTGGCAGAAAGCAGGTCCTTCTCTACGAGCAGGATGGCAAATTTTAGTGGATGGCGGCGGATGACATCTGACTGGTGTCTTCGCTTTCGGGCAGGAGCGGTGCAAAGCGCGACCCGGTGAAAAGGATGATACTGGCGATGGCCAGCGATATGAGCGTCACGCCAAGCCCGATGCGCAATGAAGACGTCTCATCCGAGACATGGCCGATGAGGCGCGGTGAAAAAGCATCGCCCAGGCCATGGATCACGAAGAGGTTGATGGCGATGGCAGTGGAGCGGATGGGCGCTGCCACAGAGTTTACGATACAGGCGTTCAGCGGGCCGTTATTCAGAAAGAGCAGAAATTCGGCAAGAAAGACCGCCGGAACCAGCAGAGAACGCGGCCCGAAGATGGCAGCCGCGGCGGCGGGTATGGCGATGAGCATGCTGATGGCAGAGATGAGATAAAGCGCGCGGTGGTTCTTGTGCAGCCAGCGATGACCGATCCAGCCACCGACGATTGTGCCCAATAGACCGTCTACCGCAGTGATCGCACCGGTTGTGATGCCGGCTGCGGCGACGGAGTATCCGCCGAAGCGGACAAAGAATGTCGGCAAAAAAGTTGAGATGCCGCCTACGGCGAAGGTCCACATGGCCATGCCGAGAGTTGCGGTCCAGAATGCGGGATTGTGTGCGAAGCCTTGGATGGTAGTGCGGTTGAGCGTGGGCATGAGCTCGTCAGCGGCCCCGCGTTCAGGCTCCTTGACGCAGAACCAGAAGGCGGCGGCAATGAGCACTCCGGGCAACGCGGCGATGAAGAAAGGCATGCGCCAGCCGTAGTGCTGGCCGAGGACACCTCCCATCAGGTAACCGATCGCTGCTCCTACCGGGATGGTGATGTAGAAGATGCTGAGCACGCGGTTCCGGTCGATTTCGGGATAGAAATCGGCCAGCAGCGCGGGCGCGTAGATGCTGAATGTGGCCTCACCGATGCCGACGATGGCGTGTCGCAGAAGAAGGCTGTCGTAACTGTGGACGGTAGAGGTAAAGAGCGTGGCTGCGCTCCAGAGAAGCGCCCCCGCTACAATGAGGGGGCGGCGCGGGAAGCGGTCGCCGAGCCAGCCGGTGAGCGGAGCAGCGATCATGTAGGTAAAGAAGAAGGCAGAGGTGAGCAGGCCCATCTGCGCATCGTTGACCAAAAATTCTTTCTGCACGAGCGGCTGCACGCCGGGCAGAACGTAACGGTCAATAAAATTGAAGAGATTGAGACAGGTGAGCAGAAAGAGCGCGAGTCCAGCGGTCTGCGCTGCAGAAGGTTTCATGGATCGTTCAAGCTGCGCTGTCATGCGGTGAGCGCATGATAGCACCTTGCCTCCCCATTCCCCGCTTCAGGGGACATCCCCTTCGCGCTGATGCCCGGGAAACCTTGGCAAAGAGCTATTCGGTCTGCGGGCGAGGCCAGCGGGCTTCGACGATCGTCGAGATGCCCCCACGAGGACGGAAGTCGCCTTTGACGACGGCCCAGACGGGATTGCATGCCTTCACGACGTCCTCAAGCACCTGGTTGACGACGTTCTCCTGAAAGATGCCGAGGTTGCGGTAGCTGAAGAGATATTCCTTGTAGGATTTCAGTTCGAGACACTGTTCGCGCGGCATGTAGCGCAGCGCAATGATGCCGAAATCCGGCAGCCCGGTCTTAGGACAGACCGAGGTGAATTCCGGATCGTCGATCAGGATTTCATAACCGGGGAATTGGTTTTTCCATGTCTCAATGGATGGGAAAGAGAAGTCGAGCCCTGCTTTTGCGTGCTCGTCCGTGTATCGTTCAGAAAGTACCATAATGTTTATTGTATGGCAGGCATAAGAACACCGTGGTCATGCCCGACCGCCGTATCCGCTCTTCCTTTGCGAGGTATACAGATTTAGTGACGCGAATGTGTATCTCGTAGAGTCTTATATACTGATTTTCGGTCCCAGGATGGCAAAAGCACGAACAACAAAGAGTCGTAGTATGTGGATTTGGGGCGGCACAGGTGTCGCTGTTGCCCTCGTGTTCTACTTTGTCCACATGGCTACGCGCACGACGCTGCCGATACGCGCAGCGGTGGTGGAGCGCAGCAGCCTGAAAAGCACGACCCCTACCAATGGCAAGGTGGAGCCCCAGTCGAATTACGAGGCGCACGCTCCGTTCCCAGGCGTAGTGAAGGCAATCTACGTGCACGAAGGCGACAAAGTCAGCGCTGGAAAACTGCTGTTGCAGATGGACGACTCGGATGCTCTTTCCAAGCTTGCGGCTGCAGTGGCCGCGCTCCGAGGCGCGCAGGCAAACTATGACGCGACGATGAAGGGCGGCACGCAGGAAGAACGCCTGTCGCTGAATGGGGATTTGACCAGGACCCAGTTGGATCGCGACCAGGCGCAGAAGGACGTGGCAGCGCTCGAAAAGCTGCAGGCCCAGGGCGCAGCTTCGGCGGCGGAGGTTTCGGCGGCGAAGTCTCGCCTGACCACGGCCAACAATTCTCTGGCCCTGCTGGAGAAGAGGAAGTCCGGTCGCTACGACTCCACGGATGTCGCTCACTCCAAGGCGACGCTGGACGACGCGCAGGCGGGATATGCCGCCGCGCAGGAAGTGGTAAATCAGGCAAACGTGAAGGCCCCGTTTGCAGGAACGGTGTACTACATTCCCGTGGCGAAATCGGAATTTGTGCAACAGGGAGACAAACTCCTGCAGATGGCGGACCTGACCAGGCTGCAGGTGCGCGCTTATTTCGATGAGCCGGAAATCGCCAAGATCCACGAGGGAATGCCCATTACCATTCGCTGGGATGCGATCCCGGACAAGGAGTGGCACGGGCATGTGGTGCGCGTGCCGTCGACCATCGTCAACTATGGGACGCGCAATGTGGGACAGGTGCTGATCTCGATCGATGATGCGGACAGCCAGCTGCTTCCAAACACAAACGTAACTGTGACGGTGACGACATCCGACACAGCGAATGCGCTCAACGTCCCGCGCGATGCCCTCCACACGGAACAGGGCAAGTCCTATGTGTATCTCGTGGTCAACGGACGGCTGCACAGAACGCCGGTCGTAGTCGGGGCTCTGAACCTGACGCAGGTTGAGATTCGGTCCGGCCTTCATGAAGGCGAAACGGTGGCTCTGGGCACCACCAACGGCCAGCCGGTCAGCCAGGGTGCTGCGGTAGAGATTGTGCGGTAAATGCGCGTGGCTTTTCGAATCGTATTCATTTTTCTATTGGGCATGACAGCGATAGCGCATGCCGATGTGCCTCCTGCACAGATGCTTGACGCGGTGCGCGGCGATCTGAAGCAGGGACGGGCCGATCATGGGCTGCAGACGCTCGACCAGTTGCTGGCGCAGGACCCACAAAATGCCGAGGCGCATAATCTGCGCTGCCGCATCTACATGCAGGAGCAGCGCTGGGGCGATGCCATCAAGTCATGTCAGATGGCGGTGAAACTGGCTCCGGACGACAGCAATTATCACTTGTGGCTGGCGCGGGCACTGGGCGAAAAGGCCGATCGCGTGTCATTCATCACGGCCTTTAAGATGGCCAAACAGATTCATCAGGAATTCGAAACGGCGGCAAGGCTCGATCCTCATAGCGCCAGTGCACTCTCCGACCTCGCCGAGTTTTACGTGGACGCGCCGGGGATTGTCGGCGGCGGAATCGACAAAGCGGAACGGGTTGCGCAGCAACTGGACGCCTTTGCTCCGGATCGCGCGCATTACATTCGCGCCCGCATTGCTGAAAACCAGAAGGATTACGCGCGCGCCGAGGAAGAATACAAGGCGGCTATCACTGCAACGAAAGACCCTGCCGATGCATGGATCGACCTGGCATCGTTTTACCGTAAGCGCCAGCGTTGGGATGACATGATTCAGGCAGTGCACAAGGGAGCCGGCCTGGATACGCAGCATGGAATCGCATCAGCCGACGGAGCATCGGTACTGATTCGCGCGGGGCGCGACCTGCCCTTCGCGCGCCAGCTGCTGGAGCAATATCTGGATTCGGCGAACAAGTCGGAAGACGTGCCCGCATTCGAGGCGCATGTACAGTTGGGAAAGTTGCTGGTCACGCTGGGAAACGCATCCGAAGCGCAACAGCAATTTGCGGCTGCAGTGGAGTTGGCAAAGGTTTATCAGGCTGGTACGCAGGCGGCCACAAACACTGGCAGATAATTCCAGAACTGAAATCATTCTGGAAGCGAATAGAATCGGAGTTCGCAGTTTATTACGAGGTGGCTACGGGTTGAGACGACCACGTTCCAAGTGGGTGATGCTGAGTGTTCTTGCCGCGTTCTCTTATTTGAGGGCAACCGCGCAGGTCTCACTCTACACCGTGGCCGATCTGGCACTGCGGAACAGCACGTCGGTACGCATGGCGCAGGCGGACGTGATGCGTGCTGCCGCCGGCCTGACGGAATCCAAAGACGCCTACATTCCAAACCTCAATTTCGGGTCAAGCCTCGGGTATTCTTACGGCTTTCCTCTCGGTGAACCTTCGGTATTCAACGTAAGCTCGCAATCGCTGCTGTTCACATTTTCGCAGCCGGACTATATCCGGTCCGCGCGCGCGGCGGTGCAATCTGCCGAGTTTAATTTGAAGGACGTTCGCGAGCAGGTCATCCTGGATGCTGCCCTGGATTACATCCAACTGGACAAGGCGCAACAGACTCTGGCCGCGCTTGACCAGGAAAAGCAGTATTCCGACAATCTGGTTAGCATTGAGCAGGACCGGGTTCTGGCCGGGGTCGAGAGCCGGATTGAACTGACAAGAGCAAAGCTCACCGCAGCGCAAATCGACTTGAAATACATTCATTTGAAGAATGATGCGGAGATGTTCCGTCAGCAACTGGCGCATCTCACGGGTCTTCCCGCTACCAGCTTTGTAACCAACGCGAACAGCATTCCTTCGACGCCCCGTAATATCGTATTGCCGCAAGAAGGCCAATCTGCGGCGCTTCAGAATGCGGGCGTACAGGCGGCGCAGGCCAATGCCAAGTCGAAGTTGTATGTGTCTTACGGCGATGCACGGCAGATATTCCGCCCGCAATTTTATGCCGGGGGCAACTACAGCCTGTTTGCGAAATTTAATAACTACAGTGAGTTTTATCAGAACTTCCAATACAACAACTTTGACATCGGCGTTCAGATCAAAGTTACACTTTTCGACGCTGCGATAAAGGCGCGGGAGCGCCGGTCCGCGGCAGATTTCGCGCGTGCTACGGCACAAGCGGATCAGGCGCGGGACACGGCCAGCGAACAGATTTACCAGCTGCAACAAAGCGTCAACGAGTTGACGGCGCAGCAGCGGGTGGTGCAGCTGCGAGCAGAACTGGCGCAGGAGCAGCTGGAGGCGATTGCCACGCAATTGAACGACGGCAGCGGTTCAGCAAATGGCCCTCTGCTCACGCCGAAAGATGAACAGCTGGCACGCATCCAGGAGCGCCAGCGGTATGAAGACGTGCTCGACGCAAACTACGCGGTTCTGCGGGCTGAGCTGAGCTTACTGCGCTCGACCGGCAGTATCGAAGACTGGGCAAAAGCGGGGCCGAAATAATTCCTTTGCCGCGCATTTTGACGACAGCCGCGTAAGTAGCTGACGCTTCTGGCGATACCCCGCAAACGAGCTTTCGGGGTATCCCTGACGGCACCTCTCGGGCGTGGTAAAACTACTCCGGATGTTACACTTAGGTATACGCCAATGCCTCTAAAAACACTGTTTCTGAACCCGCCTTCTTTTGAGAATTTCGATGGTGGCGCCAGCTCGCGCTGGCCGGCCACTCGTGAGATTGAGTCCTACTGGTACCCGGTATGGCTGGCCTATCCGGCTGGCATGCTGGAAGGATCGCGCCTGCTGGACGCGCCTCCGCACCATGTCTCGGCGCCGGAAACAATCGAGATTGCGAAGGACTACGATTTTCTTGTCCTGTTCACCAGCACCCCCGGTTGGACGGGCGACCAGAAGCTGGCGGAGGCGATCAAGCGCGCCAATCCTTCGATCCGCATTGCCTTTGTCGGGCCGCCGGTCACGACCTCACCCGACCGCGCTCTGAACGAGTGCGAGGTGATCGATTTTGTGTGCCGCCGCGAGTTCGATTTTTCGATCGTGGAGTACGCGAACGGCAAACCGCTCGACGAGATTCTTGGCATCAGCTATCGCAAGGATGGCAAGGTCGTGCATAATCCCGACCGCCCGCAGGTGGACAACCTAGACGCGCTGCCATGGGTCACAGACATCTACGCGCGCGACATGGACGTCACGAAGTACAACGTGCCGTTCCTGCTGCATCCTTACGTTTCGCTCTACTCGACACGTGGCTGCCCGGCGCAGTGCACCTTCTGCCTGTGGCCGCAGACGCTC
>JAATFH010000165.1 GCA_015655315.1 Terriglobales bacterium | reverse complement strand
GTTACCGCCCAAAATGGTCGGTCCATGTTAGAGATCGAGGATTCGTTTCGTTGCAGTCACGTGACTTTCAAATGCTGTGAGCGGCTCTTGCACCATCGTCACGCGATAGCCGTCTTTGATGAGGATATCGTACACCGGCTTCCAGCCCGACCCGTCGACCCAGGCGCCGTGAAGTGAGCGAGTTTCTTACAGTAAGTCTGCTGGCGCGTAAATATGGTGTGCCTGTGGTTCCTCACGTGGGCGACATGGGACAAATTCATCAGCACCTGGTCTTGTTCAATTACATTGCCCTCGGCCATCCGGAGACATTTCTCGAGCATATCCCGCATCTGAGCACTCACTTCGTCCATCCGGCGGAAGTGAGCGGGGGGCGCTATCGCACGCCGCAGGAGCCGGGCAGCAGTTCGGATTTAATATGACCGGCATTTTCCTTGCACTTCTGGGCGGCGTGCTGGTTGGAAATTGCATGCTGCCGTTGAAGCGAATTAAAACCTGGCCGTGGGAATGCACCTGGCTGGTATTCAGTTTTATTTCTCTCCTGATCGTTCCATGCCTGATCGCTTTTCTGGCTGTCCCGGAATGGCCGGGACTCTATCGTTCGCTGACACTTGCCGAATTACTACCTTCGCTCCTCTTCGGCTTCGGCTGGGGAATTGCGCAGGTCCTCTTCGGTATATCCGTTGTGCGACTGGGCATGGCGCTCGCTTTCACTCTTGTCGTTGGGCTGGGCACAGTTTTTGGAACGCTGATCCCCCTCGTAGTTCTGCACAAGAGTGAGCTTGCGAGCGGCGATTCGCGGGCGTTGATGACCGGCTGCGGTCTGATGATATTTGGAGTAGCGCTCTCCGGCTACGCGGGCAAGCTCCGGGAGCAGCCTCAGCGCGATTCGAGTCAAGGCTACCTGTCTGGATTGATCATCGCCGTACTCTCGGGAGTTTTGTCTTCCATGCTCAATCTGTCGCTGGCTTTCGGAAGCCCAATCGCTCAGGCAGCAGTTCGTCACGGTGCGCAGACTTCAACCGCAGTATTTGCTGTGTGGCCTGTAGCGCTTGCCAGTGGGCTGATTCCCAACGTCGCCTATGCAGTCTTTCTCTTATACAAAAACCGGAGCTGGAAATTCCTGAAGCACTCTCCACAGGATGCGTTACTGAGCATGCTCATGGGTTTGTTGTGGATCGGCGCAGTTACGATTTATGGACTCTCGACTCGCTATCTTGGGCGCCTGGGCGATGCAGCAGGCTGGGCAATCTACCAGATCGTGATGGTGCTCACGGCGAACGCCGCCGGTATCTTAGCGGGAGAGTGGAAGTCTGCATCCCGCCGCTCGTATGTCGCGCTGGCAGCAGGCGTGTTGATTCTCGTTCTTGCGACGGTTACAACTGCCGTTTCGACACGATAGCACCATGTTAGTCTCGGGATAACAGGGAGTGGTGCATGATAGAAGTCCCGAATGCTGTCCAGAACGATAGCTCATTATTAGTGAAACAGAGCCTCGCCGCTAAATTGCGAGATGAAATCATGCAAGGTAATCTCGCTCCGGGGCAGCGGATTATAGAGGGCCATTGGGCGCGAAAATTCGGCGTCGCGCAAACTTCGGTACGAGAGGCTATCAACCTTCTCATCAACGAAGGCTTTGCCACAAAAGCATCCGGGCGCAGCGCACGCGTCACCTCATACTCAGAGGCAGACATTGCTCAAATCTATGAGCTGCGCGGCGCGCTCGAAGGCTTGGCCGCCCGCTTAACCACACAGCGACAGCCCGACCTCGAACCATTAGAGAATGCATTGAAGGAAATGCGAAAGGCAACGAAGGGAAGCGATATCCGTAAGCTCATCGAAACAGATCTTCAGTTCCATCTGGTGATGTGCGAGCTTAGTGGAAACCGCTTCCTGTATGCACAGATACGCACGCTGCTGGTGCCGCTGTTTGCTTTTGTAGCGATGCGCGTCGTGCAAAGTCATCAAACAGCGCAGGCGTGGGAATCCGATCTGGACAGGCACAAACGCATTATCGAACTGATCCGCGAAGGCGACCCTTTGACAGCGGAGTTCGCAGTACGGGGCAGCATGCAGCAGTTTGCCGTGCGGGCCTACGAGATATGGCAGAAAAAAGAGGGGCTGAACTAACTCAGCCTATTGTGATTTCTGTAATGAATCTAGTGAATGGAGCGCCAGCGTAATATCGCTGTCTTTGGGCGATAGCTTCTGTGCTTCCAGTAACTCTGTTCTGCCATTGTTGAAGTCTCCAGCACGGCAATAGATCAGGCCGAGATCTTTGTGCAGCACAGGCAATGCGCTGCACTGCTCACAGACACGAAGCGCTTCTTTCATCTGCGAAATGGCCTGTGGCCAATCATGCGCATCGGCAGAAGCCAACGCAAAATTACCCAGTGTCGAAGCACGGTCCGTGATGTGTTGCTGTGTCTGCAGATTTTCAAATCTGGTTTCGAGCCGCTTGGACTCCACCGGATCGGATTTTCTTAGGAGACGCGCGAGGGTATAGAGAGCCTCGTTGTATTGCGGGCGAATTTCAATTGCTTTCTTCCATTGTTTGATCGCGCCCGCAGTATCGCCGTTACGCACTAGCTCCTGCCCGAGCATGAACAGGGCTTCGGCATAGTCTGGTTTTGCGGCGACAGCCTTCTCAAACTGGCCTATCGCTTCATCCGTCTGGTTTGCCTGTCGAGAAATTAAGCCGAGCAGATCCCCGGATTCCGCCGCATTAGGATCGAGTTGTGTGGCTGCTTCGAGCTC
>JAATFH010000249.1 GCA_015655315.1 Terriglobales bacterium | reverse complement strand
TGTTGCTCGGATTCAAGATACGCCTGCATCCATGTGTCCTCTGCATGCTCACGAACAAGGCTCTTGAAAGCATTGCCAATGTGATAGTTCAGGGCTTCGTCGAGACGACTTGCCGATGCCACGTTTCTCAGATCGTCAAGGGAAACCATGCGAAACAGCTCTGGTGTATCCGGTGACCAGACTTCTTTCAGGATGTCGTGGAGCAGGTTTCCACGTTGTCTCGCGTCCAGCCCCCATTCGGTGCGATTGAGAGGCCGTGCGGCAAGGCGGCGTTGGCCAAACGCGCGAAAGGGACACGCCGCCTGGTCTTTCAGAACATCTGCACCGCCCGCAATGTTCTCGACAGGCCAGGGTCGAATCTGCGACGGAATCACTGCAGACTCGATCTGCGAATAAGTGCTTGCAGGAGATGGTGCGTCAATCTGCTGTCGAAACTCGACGGCTGAAACTGTGCGTACGGTATCGCCCAGGGCCATCTCAAGAATTGGCGAGGCTCTGAGTTCGCCTCCTTTGTCTTGTTGTGCGTGACTGAAAATACATTCCGAGGCGCTCTCCGCAATTCGTCGCGTGACAGTGAGAGCAAGCTCCGTATCGATGGCAGCGTCGGCGTGAGGCATCCTGGCGTTCCGTTGCAAGGTGACCGGTAGAAAGGGATGCGGCCTGCCGGTGGGAGGCCACTGCATATCGTCGATGCCGAGAAACCATATTGCATCGAAGGTTTGCCCGGAGGACTCGAACGCGCCGAGAATCTGGATTGGGGCGTGGTGCGATTCGGGGATAAAGGTCGTTTCGTTTGCGTGTTTTTCGAGAAGGTTGAGAAAAGCGGAAAACGTAATGCTGCGTCCGGCAAAATCGAGCAGAGAGAGTTCATCCAGCAGCCTGATCCAACGCTGCTGTGCCTGGAACTGTACGCTGTCGGGCGTGCGGAAGCCCGGCCATTCACTGAGTTGAAGAAGCTGTTGCGCCCATTCACTCCAATGAGCGTAGGTACCGTTGTCGCTGAGCGCCCGGCTCTCATCCACCGCTTTCAGCACCCTTCTCATGCGCTTGAAAAAAGAATTGGACGCATGACGATTCAGGAATACTTTCAGCGATATTTCAGGGGAGAGCGCTCCCGAGTCGCGCCACTTGAAGTCCAGTTGGGCAAGATCGAGGGTCTCAGTAGCGCTGCTGTGAAAGAACCCCGACATCAAAAGCCAGGAGATATCTTCTTCCATCAACGGTCTGCTGGTCCATCGCAACAACAGCAGCGCAGCACGCGCAACGGGCACGGTTGCCAGCGGCAGGCCCAGCGAGAATTCGAACGGCATGGGAGTCGATTCGTTGGCTAGATCCAGAGACCGCGGCATTAGTTGAGCGCGGAAGATACGGTCGGCCTCTGCGCGGATGCTGTTGACATCGGGTGCGATGACGCCGATACGAACGGCCAAATTATTCGCCAGCTTGTGCCTGCACCATGCAGCGCATAGAAGCAACTCTTCGCGGAAGTCACTGGCAGTGACAAGAAGATGCGCAAGCACGTTCGATGACGTTGGCAATGCTTCTTCTACGAATACTCCGGCTTCGCGAAAATGTTGCAGCAGAGTTTGCTGCGCTGGCGTAAAACGGTCGAAGCCTACAAGCAATACCTGCTTTGGCAGACGCAGAGCACCGTTCCGGACGACCTGGCCGAGGAGTGCTTCGATGTTGCTTCGGCTCGTCCAGTTGCGGTCGCGGCAAAGTTGATCGAAAGCCTTTGCCCACTGGCGAAAGCGCTCGGCGTCAGTTTCAAACCAAATGCTGTGCCGGTCCCGTTGCAATTCGTAGGCGCTCAGGCGCTTATAGGCGCTCTGCGCGAGAGAGGCTAAACCGTCCAGCGATACAACCAGATGAGCATCGTTTTGCAGCGCGCGTGTCCACAGTGTGTGTTCCTGCAACTGCGTCAGCACAAGGGGCGCATCGATGTCGGAAAAGGTGTGTTCCTGCCAGAGATCATGTAGCCACGCATCCCATTCGAGGATCGACGGCGAGGTCCACATCGTGAGTCCCTTCGCTCGCTGCTGCTCTGCATGATGCAGAGTGAGCGCCCGGGCAGAGCGTGCGGTTGCCGTGACGACAATAACGCCGTCCGCGAGCGCATTCAGGACAATGTCTACCAATTTTTGCGGAGTTTGTGAGTCGAAAAGTGGCAGCACATAGAAAGTGTAAACTGAGCTGTGGCCCGTTCTTTTTTTCGCCTATGTTTTGTGGTGGCAGTCGTTTGCGGAGTGTTTTCCAGCGGCTGCGGCCGGAAGGCTGACACTGGAAGATCGCAGTCCGATCCGGATGCACAGGCGAAACACTATCCTGTGCGAGGCAAGATCGTCACAGTGGATACGACGCATAAGGAAATTGTCCTCGATGCGGCGGCGATCCCCGGCTTCATGGAAGCGATGACGATGCCGTACAAGCTGAAGAATCCCAGCATCATCAGCGAACTGCATCCTGGGGACAGCATTACGGCGACGCTGATCGCAACGGGCGATTCAGATCTGCTGGACGAGATCGTCATTATCGCGCAGGCCAAGCCGGACTACAAACCCAGCTTCTTTTATCACCCGATTCAGCCCGGCGATAAGGTGCCGGACTTTCATCTGCTGAACCAGAGCGGCAAGCAGATTCGTCTCGCGCAGTTTCACGGCAAAGTCCTGTTGATGACCTTTATCTACACACGCTGCCCGCTGGCCGATTTCTGTCCGCGCATGAGCCGTAACTTCGCGCAGATCGACAAATCGCTTGCCGCCGATCCGGAGCTGTACGGGAAGACGCATCTGCTGAGCGTGAGCTTCGATCCGGACTACGACACGCCGCAGGTTCTGCGGAGTTATGGCAGCTCGTACACCGGCAAATATACGAACGAGACCTTTGCGCACTGGGACTTTGCCGCGCCCAGCAAGGCCGATCTGGCTCCGGTCCTGCGGTTCTTCGATCTGGGTGCGACGCCGGAAAAAGACCGCACGATTACACATTCGCTTTCGACACTCGTGATCGGGCCGGACGGCAAGGTTTTCAAGTGGTATCCGACGAACGACTGGACGCCGGAGCAGATTGTAAGCGACGTCAAACAACTGGTCGCGCAGCAGGGGAAGGCATGATTCTTATCGTGATGGGAGTAAGTGGTTCGGGCAAGACGACGCTGGCGCATGCGCTGGCGAAGCTTACCGGCTGGCAGTTTGCCGAGGGAGATGATTACCACAGCGAGGCGAATCGGCAGAAAATGCATTCCGGCATCCCGCTCACGGATGAGGATCGCGCTCCGTGGCTTGCCTCGTTGCACGCCTTGATTCTGCAATGGCACCAGCGTGGTGAGAGCGGCATTCTGACGTGCTCGGCGTTGAAGGATACGTATCGCGAAACGCTGACGGCTGATCTCCCTCCCGGGGTCTACCGTTTTGTGCTGACGGAAGCTCCGAAAGAAGTCATCGCACAGCGGATGCAGGCGCGCCATGAACATTTCATGCCGGCGGGACTGCTCGATAGCCAGATCGCGACGCTCGAGCCTCCGGCGCATGCGCTGCATGTTTCCGCGCTCGACGCTCCAGAAGTTGCGGCGCGCAAGGTTCTTGAAGCGTTAGAGCTAGTGTCTCCATCCAATTAGATTGAGTTCCGGATGAGGGCTCGCTGTCTTCGATGCTCTATGCTAGAAGCAGCGGAGGCGCTTTTTAACGCATGGCAAAAACTACGATCTGCTTCGGCATCGTTTTGATTCTTCTTGGTATTTTCGGTTTTGTTGTTACGGGCCATCATGCGCCGACGGCGCTCATTCCTGCTTACGTCGGATTAGTTCTCGGCGTCTGTGGTTTCCTCGCGCTTACGGACGATGCAAAGAAACGCATGCTGTTTATGCATATCGCCGTTACGCTGGGTCTGCTTGGGTTCCTGGGGACAGCAAAGAGCATTTACGACTACATCCAGTTGCTCCGCGGAGTGCAATTTCCTCATCCAACTGCGGTAGAAGAAAAGGCAGCAATGTCGTTTCTATTGTTGATTTTTGTCGTACTTTGCGTGCGCTCGTTTATTGCCGCGCGTAGAGCTCGGGCTTAGAGGTTTATGCGGCCAGGTTCCATGACTTCGATGAAGGCTGAGCGCAGCGGCGGTGCGCGGAGCGCCATCCGTGCGGCTGCAGGCGATCAGCCGAAGAAGAAGACTGATTTCAAGAAAGTACTGCCCGAGATTTGGAAGCTGGTTCGTCCGCGCCGATGGCTGTTGTTGTCCGGCCTTTGCCTGATGGCAGTGAACCGGGTTGCCGGACTGGTGCTTCCGGCTTCCACCAAATACCTCATCGATACGGTGCTGCGGCAGCATCATGCGGAGAAGCTGCTGCCTCTGGTGGGCGTGGTCTTTGGCGCGACTGCGATTCAGGCGATTACTTCCTTCTCCCTCACGCAGCTACTTTCCAAGGCGGCGCAGCGAATGATTGCCGAGCTTCGCCAAAAAGTTCAGCAGCACATAGGATTGCTGCCCGTCAGCTTCTACGACAGCAACCGTACCGGCACGCTCGTCTCTCGCATCATGACGGACGTGGAAGGCGTGCGTAATCTGATCGGGACTGGGCTGGTGGAGTTTCTTGGTGGCCTGATGACCGCGATCCTGGCGTTTGCCGTGCTGATGCACACCAGCCATAAAATCACACTGATTGTTTTCGCCGTGATTAGTGCTTTCGTCATCATTCTGCAATCCGCTTTCAAAAAGATTCGTCCCATCTTCCGCGAGCGCGGCAAGATTACCGCGGAAGTAACAGGAAGGCTCACTGAGTCTCTTGGCGGCGTGCGGGTGGTGAAGGGATACCATGCCGAGAGCCGGGAGGCCGGGGTGTTTTCGCAGGGCGTTCAACGGCTGCTCGATAATGTGATGAAGTCGCTGACGGCGCTCAGCCTCATGTCGTTTACTGCGACCACGGTTCTCGGCATCGTAGGTGGTATTGTGATCCTGATGGGCGGCCGCGAGGTGCTCAACCATCAGCTCACGCTGGGCGATTACTTCCAATACAACATGTTCCTCGCCTTCATGGTCGCGCCGGTGTTCCAGATCGTGAACATCGGCACGCAGCTTACCGAGGCGATTGCCGGACTCGATCGCACGCTGGAAATTCTGGGTGAGATGGACGAGTTCAGCGACCCGAAGCGCACGGTGACGATGGGCGAGATCCGCGGCGATGTCGTTTTCGACGACGTTCGCTTCAGCTATGAAGCCGAAAAGCCGGTGCTGCATGGCATCTCTTTAGAGGCTCGTCCGGGCACGGTGACGGCGCTTGTCGGCTCGTCCGGGTCGGGCAAGTCAACGATCATCAGCCTCATCTGCGGCTTCCATAATCCGGATTCAGGCAAAGTTCTGGTCGATGGAATTGACCTTTCTACCGTCAGGCTGGACAACTACCGCAGCCAGCTTGGCGTCGTGCTGCAGGAGTCGTTTCTCTTCGACGGCACGATCCGGGAGAACGTCGTCTTCTCCTATCCAGGTGCGACCGACGAGCAGTTCCTCGAAGCGTGCCGGATCGCCCGTGTCGATGAATTTGCCGAGCGCTTTCCCGAAGGCTACGACACGATCGTTGGCGAGCGCGGCGTGAAGCTCTCGGGCGGCCAGCGGCAAAGGCTCTCGATTGCGCGCGCGATCCTGGCCGATCCTCGCATTTTGATTCTTGACGAGGCGACTTCTTCACTCGACTCCGAGTCCGAGCAGATGATTCAGTCCGGCCTGAGCTACCTGATGCAGGGGCGCACTACCTTCGTCATCGCGCACCGGCTTTCCACGATTCGCCGCGCCGACCAGATTCTGGTGATTGAGTCGGGTTCGGTTCTGGAGCGGGGCACGCATGAGAGCCTGTACGCACTCGGTGGCCGCTATTACGACCTCTACACGCGGCAGCATGGTCTGGAGATGAACCTGTTTCTTGCTCCGGGCGAGGGCGGTGAGACGGTCGAGGAGACCAGCACCACTACCTGACGCAACCTCACCCTAAAGTATTGATCTGGCAAGAGTTATTATTTTTCTTGTCGAAGAGTGGATAAATTTTTCTCTTATCTCTATTGTAAAGACTTGTGCGGATCGCACGCCAGATCAGCAACGCGCTAAGTGCCTGATTCGCAGTCAGTTGCCAAAGTATTGCAGATAAAGGGCTCGAAAGGTTTCGAACATTGTATTGATACACCGCTGTGCGGCTGGTTTTCTAATCGCAGGTTCCCTCGGCAGGCGGGGTCGAGTCAATGCTGATCGTCCTATCTCGCGGTTGATCCCAAATTAAATTTAACGCGCTGTTCAAGAAGCAGGGGAAGTCCTGTGCTGCTGGAGCGCATAGAGTATGTGAAGAGAGAGGTTTGGTAGATGGAACAAGACCGGTGGGTTCTGCTCATCGCAAGTGAAGCTGGCGGGACCGATTCCGTCTCTGACCGCGCCATGGAGCGCCTGATCGAGGCGATCGAGAAGGAAGGATATCGCGTGGTGCGAACTGCCACGCCCGAGGACGGACTGGCACTGGTGAATTCTGACCCGTCGCAGAGTGCCATTCTTCTGGATTGGGATCTTCCTGAGAACAACCAGGTTGATGAGCGCGCCGCGCTGCGCATCGTCCGCGCCGTGCGCCGCCGTAACAAGAAGCTGCCGATCTTTCTCATCGCTGACCGCACACTGGTAAGCGAACTGCCGCTGGAAGTGGTGAAACAGGTACACGAGTATATTCACCTGTTTGGCGACACGCCCGCGTTCATTGCCAACCGCGTGGATTTTGCCGTTGAACGCTATCACGAGCAGCTGCTGCCTCCATACTTCCGCGAGTTGGTGAAGTATACGGATCAGGGCGCCTATTCATGGGACGCTCCGGGGCACATGGGCGGCGTGGCGTTCCTGAAGCATCCGGTGGGCATGGAGTTTCACAAGTTTTTCGGCGAGAACCTGATGCGCTCGGACCTGGGCATTTCGACCTCGCAGCTGGGTTCGTGGCTCGATCACATCGGGCCTCCGGCAGAGTCGGAGCGGAACGCGGCTCGCATCTTTGGCGCGGACTGGACGTTTTACGTGCTGAATGGCTCCTCGACCTCGAACCAGATTGTCGGGCATGGGGTGATTGCGCACGACGAGATGGTGCTGGCCGATCTGAATTGTCATAAATCCATCTGCCATGCGCTGACGGGCACGGGCGCGCGACCGGTTTACTTCAAGCCGACGCGCAATGGATTCGGCATGATCGGCCTCGTGCCGCTGGCACGGTTTCGCCCGGAGAATATCCAGGAGATTATCGAGAAGAGTCCGTTTGCTGCGGGAGCCGTTTCGAAAGTTCCGAGTTATGCCGTCGTTACGAATTCCACCTATGACGGTTTCTGCTATCACGTGAATTCTGTGGTAGAGCAGCTGGCGAAGAGCGTGCCGCGCGTGCATTTTGACGAGGCGTGGTATGCGTATGCGAAGTTCCATCCGCTGTACCGCGGACGCTTTGCGATGGATGTGCCGGACGAGATGCCGGATCGTCCGCTGCTGTTTGCCACGCAATCGACGCACAAAATGCTGCCTGCGTTTTCCATGGCTTCGATGATTCATGTGAAGCTGAGCCCTCGCGCTCCTCTGGAATTCGATCAGTTCAACGAGTCGTTCATGATGCGCGGAACAACTTCGCCGTTCTATCCGATGATTGCCTCGATTGACGTGGCGACAGCGATGATGGATGAGCCGGCGGGATCGACGCTGATGACGGAGACGATTCAGGACGCCATCACGTTTCGCAAGGCAATGGCTTCGGTCGCGCACCGCCTGAAGGCGGAAGAGGGCGGCGGCTGGTTCTTCGGCATGTTCCAGCCGGATTACGTGAAGGACGCGGCGAATGGCGAGACCTTCCGCTTTGAAGATGCTCCGGACAGCCTGCTGTCGCAGTCATCGCAGTGCTGGACGCTGAAGCAGGGCGAGGCGTGGCACGGCTTCCGCGATGAAGACATTGCGGACGATTACGTGCTGCTGGACCCGACGAAGGTTACGATTCTGACGCCGGGGATCGATGCGCAGGGCAACATGGGCGACTGGGGAATTCCGGCGACGATCCTTACGGCGTTTCTCGATTCGAGACGCGTGGAGATTGCCCGCACCGGCGATTACACCATTCTGACGTTGTTCTCTGTTGGGACCAGTAAAGGCAAGTGGGGAAGCCTGCTGGAGACGCTTTTCGAGTTCCGGCGGCTGTATGACGAGGAGGCATCGCTGAGCGATGCGCTGCCGCAACTGGTGGTGAAGTATCCTGACCGCTACAGCACGATGGACCTGAAGCAGTTGTGCGATGAGATGCACTTCTTTATGAAGGAGCTGAACCTGCCGGGCCTGCTGCATGAGGCGTTTGATGTGGAGTCGAATCCGGTGATGACGCCGGCAGTCGCGTATCAGAAGCTGATCCGCGAAGGCACGGAGAAGGTGCGGTTGACGGAGATGGCGGGGCGCATTCCGGCGGTGATGCTGGTGCCGTATCCGCCGGGCATTCCGATCAGCATGCCGGGTGAGCGGCTGGGCGACGCGAGCAGTCCTGTGATTCGGTTCCTGCTGGCGCAGGAAGCATTCAGCAAGAAGTTTCCGGGCTTCGAGCGCGAGGTCCATGGCATCGAGGTCGATCCGGAGGGCAACTTCTGGATGCGCGGCATTATTGAAACGCCGGAGAAGCGGACGAACGGCAAGGCCAAGCCGCGCACGCATCCTTCGTCGCGGGCGGCTAAGAAGTCGTTACAGAGCTGAGTTTGTTTGTTTCAAGAAAAGCCTCTTCCAGTGATGGAAAAGGCTTTTTCGTCTTCAGTAAGGAATAGCCTGTCGCGTACAATCGCTGACCAAGCCTGTCTCTACAGTTCGCAGCACAGATAAGGCAAGATGCCATGCGCCAACCGATGCAATACCCTTCACGTTGTTCAGGGTCAGGATGACAGCAACTTTGGGGGCAGAGACAAGGCACTGACTTCGAGGGAGGGATGACAGATGTTTGAGACTCGGCAGGTGCGGCTGAATTATTTGGCGATTCTGGTGTCGGCGCTGGTGTATTTTGCCCTGCAGGCGGTGTGGTTCACCGTCTTCATGAAAGAGTGGCTGGCCGGACTTGGCAAAACGGCTGATCAACTGCATCAGGAAGGCGGCAACGTGGTACTGGCTTACCTGCTTGCGTTCGCCGGAGCGCTGGTGATGGCGGCCGCGATATCCTGGTTCACGCAGATGACGGGGAAGCAGACCGTCATTCGCGGAGTGGTGGTCGGCATCGTTGCTTGGGTCGGCTTTGTGCTCACGACGTGGTCGGCGGAGTACGCCTTTGAGGAGAAAGGCCTGCGGATTCTCGCGGTCAACACAGGCATTTCGCTGATCGGCATGGTGGTGATGGGAGCGATTCAGGGCGCGTGGAAGGCGAAGTCGAAGACGGTCTTGGTTTAGCGCACCGCTCTACGTTTTCTGCACCCAGAGGCAGGAGAAGTGCTGTCGCACCGGGATGAAGGCAATGATCCAGAAGAGAGTGACGAGAATCGCCATGACGCTCTGGCTGAATTGAGGAGCCAGGAAGATATGGAAGGCATCGATATTCACGATGATCGGCGCCAGCAATGTAAGTCCGAGCGGTACGTAGCGGTTTGCCAGCACGAGCGCGCCGCCGATAAGCTGCGTCGCAGCTATGAGCCACACATAGTGTGACTCAATGAGTGCGCCGAGGAACTGGCCCGCGAGTCCTGGGGGCAGCGGTCCCTTGAGGAAGTTGAGAAAGCCGTTCAGTCCTAAGATTACAAAGATCAGGCCCATGAAGATGCGCGCGATCAGGGAGGCAATTTTCATGCTGCTTCCTTTCAAAAGCATGAGGCTATCACGGGCTGCCGTGAGATAGGCAGCCCGTGATGAATGAAGCTGCATTCAGAGGGTGAGCCGTGCAATCTCATCGTCGAGGCGTTGCAGCGTCTGCTGCAGTCCTTCGGCGGCGTTGTGAACCTTAACGGTGATGTCGCGGACTTCGGCGCTATCGAAGAGCATGTGCATGTTGACCCTGGTTTGTTTGCCCAGCTCTTCAAAGGTCACGGTGGCCACGAATGCAGGGCCGGAAAGGTGCTGGTAGACGAGGCGCTCGGGTGGCACGACTTCGAGATAGACACTCTCGTTCTTGTAGTCGACGCCGTCTGGGCCGTGCAGAATGTGTCTCCATTTGCCGCCGGGGCGCACGTCCATTTCAAAGATGGTATTGCGGAAGCCGTTGGGCCCGAACCATTTCACGATGTGATCGGGATCGGTCCACATCTTGAAGACGAGCTCGCGCGAGGCATTGAAGATGCGGTTGCCGGTGAGCTCGCGGTCGGCTGTGCTGCTCGATAGCTCTTGCACCAGCGTCTGCAGGCGGTCGAGTGTTTGAGAGAGTCCGGCTTCCATGCCGGCAGTAGCGGAGCCAGCGGCCTGTTCGCTCGGGGCCATGATGACCGCGGCGCTCAGCGTGATAACGGTTTTGCCCCCGCGTTCTTCAAAAACCGTGGCGTTGCGGATTTTGATAAACGGCTCGCTGTCCGGACTTTGCAGGGCTGCGGTGATGAAGACGAGGCGGCTAGGCTCGTCGACTTCTTCGAAGGTCCCGCCAATGTAGAGGACCATGCCATTCGGGCCGTGCATGTCGATGCGGATGGCGCCGCCGGGACGCGCGTCGAACTGATGGATGATGTTGGTGAAGCTGGGCGGTCCCCACCATTTTCCGAAGTGCTCGGCTTGCGTCCACAGCTTGAAGACAAGGCTGAGGGGCGCGTTGAAGACGCGGGTGAAGACGACTTCCTTGCCGATGGACTCGGCTGGGGCGTTATTGATGGCGCTTGCGGTCATGTTTCTTCTCCTGGTGTTTGGGCTTGGGATTTTGTAACTCGTGCAGATACGCATCCAGGCGGTCGAAGCTCTGCTCCCAGAAGCGTCGGTAGTGCTCGACCCAGCCGGCGATGTCCTTG
>JAATFH010000244.1 GCA_015655315.1 Terriglobales bacterium | reverse complement strand
CATGCGCGCGATTGAAGAAAACGGTGGCAGCCCCTTCTTCGAGTATCAGGTACCGGCGGCGGTCATCACACTGAAACAGGGCTTTGGGCGTCTGATCCGCTCGCTTGAAGACCGCGGCGTGCTCATGCTGCTCGACCCGCGCATCCAGCGGCAGCGCTACGGGAAAGTCTTTCTCGATAGCCTGCCCGGTTACCGGGTCACGCGCGATATTGCCCAGGTGGATATGTTCTTTCATCCCACGCAACGAAAGGTTTGACCACTGCGGAGGGCCTCTTTAAGGTACTCGTATTCCTTTTATGAGAGACGCATTTTGCAAGTAACGAAATCTCTTTTCGCTATCACATTCGCGTTGGCAGGCATCTGCTCTGCGCAGACACAGCCGCCGCCGAATCCATTGAAGACTTACATCAAAGAAGATGCTCCCATCATTGTGCTGAACAATGTGCGTCTGATCGATGGCACCGGAGCCCCGGCGCGCGAGAGGATGCGTATCGATATCGATCACGGCAAGATCGTAAACGTGCAAAGCGCCATGCTGCGCAATGCATTTCCTCCGGGTGCGAAGGTCATCGACCTTGAGGGCAAGACGGTCTTTCCCGGTCTCGTCGGGATGCACGAGCACCTGTTCTATGTCTCTCCGCTGGAGCCAAAGGACGGTGTTTTATATGGCGGCGAGGCGATTGACTCAGCCCCACGGCTGTATCTCGCAGCCGGTGTGACCACGGCACGTACCGCAGGCAGTGTCGAGCCTTATACCGATCTTGAATTGAAGAAGATGATTGATGCAGGCCAGTTGCCGGGTCCCAAACTGCGTCTTACCGGCCCATATCTTGAAGGCAATCCTCCGCTCCTGCCCCAGATGCATGCGTTGAAGGACGAGGCTGATGCTGGCCGCCTGGTGGATTACTGGGCCGCGGAAGGCATGACTTCCTTCAAAGCATACATGCACCTCACGCCCGCCGAGTTGAAGACAGCAATCGATCACGCGCACGAAAAAGGCCTGAAGATCACGGGGCATTTGTGCTCAGTAGGCTTCACTGAGGCGGCTGACATGGGAATCGACAACTTGGAGCACGGACTGGTGGTCGATACCGAGTTTTATTCCGGAAAGAAGCTGGGAGTATGCCCCAGCACGCGCAGCGCGACGGCGGAGATGGCGAAGAGTCTCGATATAGAGAGTGCTCCGGTGCAGCAGATGATCCACGATCTCGTGAGTCACCACGTCGCTGTGACTTCGACGCTGGCCATCTTCGAGAGCTTCGTCGGCGGTCGGCCGGAGCTGGAATTTGAAACCGAAGAAAAGCCGTCGATGGCTCCGCAATCATGGGCGAGTGTTCTCGAAACCCGCGCAGGTTTAGCCGAGCATGCCGACCAGTCGTCGTGGGCCGCACTTCTGAAGAAAGAGATGCAGTTCGAACATGACTTCGTGAAGGCCGGCGGCCTGCTGATGGCTGGCTGCGATCCTACCGGCTTTGGCGGCGTTCTGGCTGGCTTTGGTGATCAGCGCGGCCTGGAGCTTCTGGTCGAGGCCGGGTTCACGCCAGAGGAGGCGATTCACATCGCAACGGAAAACGGCGCGAAGTGGCTGGGCGAGGATGACAGCATTGGAACGATCACGGCAGGCAAGGCTGCGGACATTGTCGTGGTGAATGGTAATCCGGCCAACAAAATCGGCGATGTCAAAAAGGTTGAGATGGTGTTCAAGGACGGAGTCGGCTACGATCCGGCGCAACTGCTCCAGTCCGTGCAGGGGCTGGCGGGAATCCGTTAGCATAGAGCGGAGCCATGGCCCGCAACCTCTACATCCTCGCCGGAACGCTGCTGCTCTTCGCGCTGATCTCCTGCGGGATGACATTTGTCGGCAGCGCGCAGACCGGCCTGCCCGGCAACGGATCGTTGTGGAAGACGACCTCGCTCTTTCTGACGCTTGGCGGACTGGTGATCGCGCTTTTCGGCGTGATGACGGCGATGTTCGAGCAGGTGGACCGCCGTGCCGAGGAGCGCCGCTACCGTGAGCGGCAGGATGAGCGCAGCCGCAAGCCTCGACGCTGAGAAAAAGTTACAATAGATAAAGGGCCATTCTGCCCTGAGAGAGCAAGCAAAGACATGTATGAAGTCACTGTAGAGCGCGGGTTTTCCTCCGGACATTTCCTGCGCAATTACAAAGGCAAGTGCGAGAACCCGCACGGCCACAATTACAAAGTGCGCATCACCCTGCGCGGTGAGCGGCTTGACCACGCGGGCCTTCTGCTCGATTTCAAAGACCTGAAGCATGTGATGAGCCCGGTCATTGAGCGCATCGATCACCAGATGCTGAACGACCTCGAGCCGTTTACGGAGATCAACCCGTCTGCCGAGAATCTGGCGCGTTATTTCTTTGACGAGACGAACAAGCAGCTTGCCGAGATGACCGATGGCCGCGTACACGTAAAAGACTGCACGATTTACGAGACGGACACCACCACGGCGACGTACTACGAGTAGCGCGCCGTGTATCTGATCGAAATTTACAAGTCAGTGCAGGGGGAATCGAGCTTCGCAGGACGCCCGTGTATCTTCGTGCGTCTGGCGGGTTGCAACCTGCGCTGCTCCTGGTGCGACTCCGAGTACACCTTCAAGGGCGGCTACAAGCTCTCGGAAGATGAGGTTGTCGCAGAGGTCGAGAAGCTGGCTCCGGTCAGGCTCATCGAATTCACCGGCGGCGAGCCTCTGTTGCAGGAACGTGAGCTTATCCCGCTGATGCAGCGCTTGCTCGATGCGAGCTATGAGTTGATGATCGAAACCAGCGGCGAGCGGCCTCTGGACCACGTACCCGCTGCCGTGCACAAGATCGTCGATGTAAAGTGTCCCGGCTCGGGCGAAGGCGGCAGCTTTCGCATGAGCAACCTCGAATTCCTGACGAAGCGCGATGAGGTCAAGTTCGTCATCACGGATCGCAGAGACTATGAATTCGCCCGCGACTTTATCCACGAACACGCACTCGAAACACGAGTGGGCAGCGTACTGCTTTCACCCGCGTTCACCAAGACACCCACGATTGTTCGCAGCACGGAAAATTGCACGCTCGATCCGCGGGATCTGGTGGAATGGCTGCTGGCTGATGGGCTGGACGCACGGCTGAGTTTGCAGATTCACAAGTACATCTGGGAGCCGCAGAAGAAGGGCGTTTGACGGTAGCGCGTTGATGCGCCGTCATTCTGACGACCATCGGGAGGAAGAATCCATACGATCCTGGCCCGGCCACCCTGCGTTTATTTTTTGATCGGGATCAACACCTGAGTCTCTGTAAGAAAGCCTGTAGGTTTATGGCACATTTCACCGTGTATGGATTCTTCGCTACGCTCAGAATGACAGCTTCAGATGATTGCTGCCCCTACTGCGGCTGCGTCTGCAAATATTTGTCGAAGGGAATCTCAAAATAAAAAAGCTCTTTGCCGTCGGCATCTTTCACCTGGCGGAACATGAGCTTCGCACCGCGAAGGGGAGCTGAGCCTAGCCCCTGAATGTCATAAAAGAGAAACCCCGCACGCGTGGTGTGTGGTTCCACGACGAGGGCAGAATACTCAAACTCTGAAAAATCCTGCTCGACTTTGCCGTTGGGGTTTTTGGGTTTGGTGTGGAGGTGGATGGGGCCGACGGGAATCGTCGCTCCAGTTTTGTCCCGCAGCGAGATGCGCCGCTCCACATCGTCCGGCTCGGCGGCGGGGATTCTGTCTCCATGTGCGCTGATGAAATTGATACGCACGTCATTCAGCGAAATAGGCCTCTCGCCGTTGTTGGTGATGATAATGCGGATGGGAAGAAACTGGTGGTCAAGATAATTCACGCGAAAGATCTTCGTCTTTTCTTCCGTGTTGTAGGGCTCAGCGGCAATGGCGACGTGCTCTTCCTGATGAATATCGACGGCGGGATAGGTCGCGGCGTCTTTCGCCTGCGGCGGACCAGATGCAAATGCCGATAATTGTCCAACGCAGCAGGCGGTAAGCAACACAAGGGTAAGAAAAGAACGAAAGCGCATCATCCTGTGGACGATTATCATCATCGCTTAAGACTTCAGTAAAGTGAGATTAGTAAGCGGATGCTGTTTTTCTACAGCCTGGTCCTCGCAGTTGTGCTCCTTCTGGGCGCGCCGTACTGGCTTTTCCGCATGGCCACCAGCGGAAAATACCGTGAAGGACTGAGCGGGCGTCTGGGATTTGTTCCCAAACGCCTGCTGGCTCGCTCCGGTGAACCGGTGGTCTGGGTCCATGCGGTCTCGGTAGGCGAACTGTTGGCTGCCGCACGCATGATTGAAGAGTTGCGCATGAAGCTTCCCGGTTGGCGCGTCGTAGTCTCAACAACGACAAGGACAGGACAGGCGCTGGCGCGGCAACGTTTCGGAGCAGAAAACGTTTTTTATTTTCCACTGGATTTCGCCTTCGCGGTGCGCGCGTATCTGCGTGCTCTGAAGCCGCGTCTGCTGGTGCTGATGGAGACCGAGTTTTGGCCGCGTCTGCTGGTCGAATGCCGCCGCTCGCACGTTCCGGTAGCGGTGGTGAATGCTCGCATCTCGGATCGCTCGTGGCCGCGTTATTTCCGCTTGCGCTTTTTATGGAAGCGGCTGCTCAGCGGTTTTTCACTGGTCCTGGCGCAAAGTGAAACCGATGTGGAGCGACTGCGGGCCATCGGCGCGGCGAACGTGCATTATGGCGGCAACTTGAAATACGACATTCGAGCTGTTGCAGCAGCCGCTGTGACGCAGGCTTTGGCAAAGCAGATCCCACCGGGAACCGGGGTGCTGGTCTGCGGGAGCACCCTTGAGGGCGAGGAGCGGATTCTGCTCGATGCCGCCCCTGCTAATGCAATCGTGATTTTAGCGCCGCGTCACCCCGAGCGCTTCGAAACAGTGGCGCGCCTGTTAGAAAAGAGCGGGAAGGCCTGGGTGCGACGCTCGCAGTGGATCGTCGCGCCTGCGTCTCTCGAAGCGGGTACTGTCTTTCTGCTCGATTCGATCGGGGAACTGGCTTCCGTCTATTCACTGGCTACGGTCGCTTTCGTTGGCGGGAGTTTGATCTCCGGAGGTGGACACAATCCGCTGGAGGCGGCGCAGTTCCGCATACCGGTGGTCATGGGACCGCATTACGAAAATTTTCGTGCGATTGTGGAGCGGCTGCGAGAGCAGGATGCGATTCGCATTGTGCCGTCCGGCGAAATCGGAGATGAATTCAACGCCCTATTCTCCGATGAAATCTCTGCGCAAGCCATAGGAGAGCGCGCTTATACCGTATTTTCCTCGGAGTCAGGCGCGACGGCACGAGCTGTGAATGCGCTTGCCGAGATTGTGAGCAAGCAGGCATGAAACGTCCCCTCCTATGGCCTCTTGTCCCGCTCTATGCCGCAGCCGTCGCGGCGAAGAATGCAGCCATCGATCATGACTGGGCAAAAGCGCAGAAGCTTCGCTGGCCGGTCGTCAGTGTGGGGAATATTTCCGTCGGCGGCTCAGGGAAGACGCCGTTTGTCATCTGCCTGGCGAAGCTGCTGCAACAGCAGCATGTGCATGTCGATGTGCTCTCGCGCGGTTATGGACGCGCTTCCAGCGAGGTGGAGCGTGTCGACCCTGCCGGAGGCGTGGAACGCTTTGGCGACGAGCCTCTGCTGATTGCAAATTCCGCGCATGTACCTGTCTATGTGGGGGCAAGCCGCTATGCCGCCGGGCTTCTTGCTGAAGCCGATCCGGCAGCCACCGGCATCCATCTGCTGGACGACGGCTTTCAGCATCGGAAACTGGCGAGGACGGTGGATCTCGTCGTCATCCACCGCAGCGATTTTCAGGAAACTCTGTTGCCGGCCGGGGGTTTGCGCGAGCCGATTGGAGCATTGAGGCGCGCCGCGGCGCTTGTTCTGCGAGAAGAGGATGCGGATGTAGAGGTGGAATTGAAGCGGCGCGGTATTGAGAAACCAATCTGGTGGATCAATCGCTCGATTCTCATTCCGGAAAATGTTGGACGTGCGGTCGCATTTTGCGGCATCGCCCGCCCGGAGGAATTCTTTCACTCGCTGCAGAAGCGTGGTGTGGAAATGATCGCGACGCATGCCTTCCCGGATCATCATCGCTACGGCGACGGCGATATACAACAACTGGTCCGCACAGCGCAGACACAAGGCGCTGACGCGTTCGTTACAACAGAGAAAGATTTTGTGCGCCTGTCGCCGGCGCAGAGGGAAATGCTTGCCTCCTCGGCGTCTCTCCAGGTTGCAAAACTGGTGACGACTCTTCGCGATGAAGCGGCTGTGCTGCGTCATCTTGAGACACTGCTGCCCTCGGGTTTCGCGGCTTCGCTGTGAGAAAATTAGAAGTTGCCGGAAGAAAGTCAGCAGTTACGGGTGCTCATTCTGCGGCTGGGTGCGATGGGCGATATTCTCCATGCCCTGCCAGCGGTTACGGCACTGCGTGCGCAGCATCCAGGCTGGTTTATTGGCTGGGCAGTTGAGCCGCAATGGCGTGGCTTGCTGGCCGCGGACGCTGCGGAAGCCAGAGGCTCGTCGATGCCTGTAGCCGATCAGCTTCATGTCGTGCCGGCCAAGGAGTGGGGACGGCATCCATTCAGCGCGCGCACGCTGCAACAGATTCGTCAGACACGGCGCGAGTTGCGTGCTGCGCGCTACGATGTCTGTGTCGATTTGCAGGGAGCGGTGCGTTCGGCTGTGCTGGGGAAATGGGCGCATCCCCAACGCCTTATTGGCGAGGAGAACCCGCGCGAGTGGGCTGCGCGATATCTCTTTGATGAACCTATTCCAACCGCGGGAGTGCACGTGATCGAGCAGGCGATTGAGGTAGCGAACGCTGTCGCTCGCGAAGAGCTTCCTGTCATGCTGCCCTGGCTGCCGGTCAGTGAAACTGCCGAGCGATACTGCGACACGCAACTTGCAGGGCTGAGCGGTAAGCAGTTTGTCGTCTTGAATCCCGGGGCTGGGTGGGGCGCAAAGCGATGGCCCACGGAGCGCTACGGCGAACTGGCCTGCCTGTTTGCTGAAAGAGGTTTTGGTGTCGTGATCAATTCCGGTCCCGGTGAAGAAGCGCTGGCAGCAGCAGTCAACGCAGCTGGCGGGAACAACGCAATCGCGCTTTCGCCCACGCTCGATGCCTTGATCGCACTGACGCGCCGCGCGTCGCTGGTAGTTGCAGGTGATACCGGTCCGCTGCATCTGGCTTCGGCGCTGGGAAAGCCGGTGATCGGCATTTTTGGCCCGACCGATCCGGCGCGCAATGGACCTTTCGGCGGCAATTTTCGCGTGCTGCGGCATCCTGAGAGTAAGCGCGATCACAGCCGCCGTGCCGAACCGGAGGCGGGCCTGCTGACCATTACATCCAGCGAAGTGTGGAGTGCCGCCATGGAGCTTTTAGAAGATGCCTGCTGACTGGAGCAGAATTGCCCGGCGCATTCGCGTGCCGATGGGCTTTGTTTTTGCCGGAGTCTACATCTGGCTGGCGCGGCCCACACTCGTCTCCACAGCCTGGAGTCTGCTGCTGGTCTTTCCCGGCCTGTGGCTGCGCGCCTATGCTGCCGGATACGTCAAGAAAAATGCCGAGCTGACCATGACCGGCCCATATGCGTTCACACGGAACCCGCTGTATCTCGGTTCCATGCTCATCGCGTTTGGTTTTGCCGCCGCATCGAAGAGCATTGTGATCGTGCTACTGCTGGCTGTCCTCTTCGCCATGATCTATATTCCGGTCATTCGTTCGGAGGAGACGTTTTTGCGGGCGAAATTCGCGGGCTTTGATGCTTATGCCGCGAGTGTTCCGCGCCTGGTGCCGCGTCTGCGCCGTGTCCGAGTTACGGACAGCGATCCCGATATAGAACGAGGGGGGTCTTCTTTCCCTGTT
>JAATFH010000052.1 GCA_015655315.1 Terriglobales bacterium | reverse complement strand
TTTACAGCAAGGAAATGTCATCCTGATCGAGGCGAAGGTTCTGCTTTTCTTTTCGGGTAGCGAAAATGTGAGTGGAGTCAGGGAAAAGCAGAGCCTTCGACTGAGTCAGACGCAAAAAGCGCGTCATACTCCGCTCAGGATGACAACCGAGGTGTTCTATATGTCGATACGACCTATGGTTTGCCGTTGGCAGTCCAGGCTGGCTTCCAATCGGTATTGGCCAGCCACAGAATCGGCTTTACCATCGATGAGATCACCGTTGTCATGTATGGAATGTCGAGTTTGCCGATTTCGTCGCTCGGCTGGTGGTAATCCTTGTGCAGGTTGAAGCTGGAGACGGTTTGAGCGACGACGCCGCGCTTCGCCAGCGCATAGTTGTCTGAGCGCTGGAAGAATTTCTGGTCGGGATGGGGATCGGCGACGAGATGCGCGCCGTGTTTGGCGAGGGTAGGGCCGAGATCGGAGCGCTCGTAGCCGGTGAGCCAGAAATTGCCTGCGGGCACGGCAGTGTCCGGGCGGCCGATCATTTCAAATTCGAGATTCGCGACGATGTGGTCGAGCGGGACGGGCGGGTGCTCGATGAAGTAGCGGTTGCCGAAGCCGCCCAGCTCCTCCGAGCCGAAGAGTGCGAAGACGACAGTACGTTTGGGACGCTTGCCCTGGCTGAGGGTGCGGGCGAGTTCGATGACGGCGGTGGTGCCGGAGACGTCATCGTCGGCTCCGTTGTAGATGGCGTCGCCGTTCACGGCAGTGCCGATGCCGAGGTGATCGAGGTGCGCGGTGAGCAGAATAGCGTCCTGCTGCGTCTTAATGTCGGAGCCGCGAAGGACGGCGACGGCGTTCCATGTCTCGGTGCGGGGCGTGTCTTCGTACTTTGCCAGGCGTTGTTTCACGCGGTCGGGCAGAGGATCAGGCAGCGGTGCTTTCTGGATGAAGGTTCCGTTGTCGCCGCCGGGTTCGAGGCCGAAGCTTTCAAAGAGCGAGGCAGCCCAGGTGGCGGCGATGTGCTCGTCGCGGGTGGCGCTGCCGCGTCCGTGGAGAGCGTCGGAGGCGAGGAAATTTTCATCGGCGCGGACGCACCGATTGCAGAACGATGAGCGGTCGGCCGCGTGAGCAACGCGACAAAAGGGTGAGAGCAGTGATATCACCAAGACAAGGCGGAAATAATTGCGCATAGCGTGAGGGCAGTATATCCAAGAGGAAAGACGGACGCGGCGCGCTGCTTCGCTGGAGACAGTTCTCAAACATGGGGCATGAGAACGAGAGAGAGTCAGACGAGTGAGAGTTGGATTGAAGAGACGATTTCTGTATTGTTTTGGCCTCGCGGGGCTTCTGGTGACGTCCTCGTGCGGAGGGAAGTTTTTCCCTGAACCGTGCAAGACGAACTGCACTCCCACCAATAGCGGCGACTACATCTATGTTGCGAATTCGTCGACGACCGCCAGTTCCATAGCAGGCTTTTCGCTTGCCAACAGCGCGCTGAATGCTTTATCGAACTCCCCATTTGCGAGTGGTTTGCCGCCGAATGCGCTGGCCATCACGCCTAAAAATACGTTCCTGTACGTTGGAAGCATTTCAGGCGGTATCCTGGCCTACACCATCAATTCCGATGGAACGCTGACGATTGCCAACGGCGGAAGTCCGGTGGCATCGGGAGTCAGTCCAATTGCGATGAAGGTAGACCCGACCGGGCAGTGGCTCATTGCAGCTGATTTGACGCCGCAGGTCTTAGTGTTCAGCATCGATGCCAGTACAGGCGCGCTGACGACGCAAGGGAATGCTCTTGGATTGGATACCGGAAGCACGTCGAACCTGTACATCACACCCAACGGGCAGTTTGTGTTTATTTCGCTGGGCACGGGCGGGGTAGACATTCTGACGTTCAACAGTACCTCGGGCACCATTTCCCTGAGTCAGCTTCTGAAGCCGACGTCTTCCAATAATGCAGATTTTGGATTGTCCAGCGATCCGAACAGCAAATACCTTTTTGTAACTGAAACGGGAGTCAATTCGCTGCGCGTCTTCAACATCAACACGACCGGAGCCAGCATCCTTACGGAGCTGTCCACGTCGCCGGTAAAGACCGGTCTCGGCCCATCGCAGGTACTGGTTACGAAAGATGGCAGCTACGTGTATGTGGCCAACCGGACGGATGGAACGATCAGCGGCTTTACGCTGGCAGCGAACGGATCGCTCACGACAATTTCCGGCTCGCCTTATGCGACGGGTTCAGCCCCTGTCGATCTTGTCGAAGACCAGTCGCACGCCTACATCGGCGTGGCCTGCGCTGGCGGCAATCCCGATCTGCAGGTCTTCGCCATCGATACGGCGACTCCGGGGAAGCTGGACGCGTTTGCCAGCAAGACGACGGGGACCGATCCGGTGCTTGCGAGCGCGATTACGGGCACGAATTAATACGCTGTTTCGCGGGTCGGCGACCTGGCATGCGTGTCATTCTAAGGCGCATGCCAAGCCTGTCGTGAGCGAAGCCGAAGAAAAGAATTCGGCGGATACCTCCGGACAAAACGCTCTTTTCGTTTTGTCGCGAGAATGCAGCTTTCCTCTCTACTGCTGCCACAATTCGCTGGATTCTTCGCTCGGCTCAGAATGACACGCGTCTTCCGTCGAGAGCCGGAAGGCATCCCGAAAGGCACGGGCGGGTGTGCGGCGAATAGGGTTGCCAATGCTATGCTCAGAATGAATGGAAGGGTCAGCAGGCTGCTGCTTTCTCTTTTGAATGAATTAAGTGAGCATGTTTTCTCGTCAGTTCTCTTTTCCACTGCTACGCCTGTTGCCGGTTCTGCTGTTGCTTGTGGCGATGGGTGGCTGCAACCGCCTGCGCCCTAAACCCGCCACTGAGTATGTGTACGTCATCGCGAAGGAAACATTTCTCCGCGATCGCGTTGCTGCGGTGTCGAATCGCGTGGCCAATGTCACCAATGGCCAGAGGCTTGAGGTGGTCGAGAAGGGGCGGCGGTTTCTCAAGGTAAAGACGAGTAAAGGCGAGGTTGGCTGGATCGAAGAGCATGGCGTCATCGATCAGGACACCTATCAGCAGTTTGCCGACCTGACAAAGCAACACTCGAACGATCCGGTGATTGCGACGGCGGTTCTGCGCGACGATCTCTACCTGCATGTGAAGCCGGGACGGCAGACGGACCGCTTCTATCTGCTGCCGGAGAGCGACAAGCTGCAGATGCTGGTACGCGCTTCCGTGCCGAAGGCGACGCCTCCGCAGGCTGTGCCGTTAGCCGCTAAGCCTATTGTGAAGAAAGATGCGGCGAAGCCCTCCGATAAAGGAGCTGCGTCCGCCGCTCCGGCAGCGCCTGATCCGCCTGCGCTGGAGGACTGGTGGCTGGTGCGTGATACACAGGGCCGCGTGGGCTGGATGCTCTCTCGGCGTCTCGACGTCGACGTACCGGACGCGATTGCCGGGTATGCCGAGGGGCAGCGCATAGTCGGCGCGTATAAATTGACGACGGTCAATGATCCGGAATCGAGCTTTCCGAATGGGCAAGTGTCGGAATATGTAACGGTCATGAGTCCTTATAAAGACGGCCTGCCGTACGACTTTGACCAGGTGCGTATTTTTACCTGGAATACGAAGAAGCACCGCTACGAGACGGCTTACCGCCAGCGCAACCTGCAGGGATATCTGCCGGTGAAAGTCGGCACGCAGACTTTCGATAAGATGGGCACGGTGCCGGTATTTTCGTTGAAGACGGCAACGGACGACACGATTGCGATCGACCCGGCAACCGGTGCGGCGAGGCCTGCGAATACAACCACTCTGACTTACCGGTTGGAGGGCGTCATTGTGAGAAAGGTGGAGCCTCCGAGCGCCGCGCCACCCCCCACATCGCCGCAACCTCCTCCGCCGGCAGCTTCTCCGAAGGCGGGAGCGGAAAAAGCCAAAAAGCGGCACGCGACGCACGTGAAGCATCACAAACACCACTAGGCTGGTGTCTTGATCGCTCGAAGTTACATGCCGTGAGATTTTGTAACGAATTCTCCGGTATGACCACCATAGGGCTAAGTCCGGAGATTTTCCGGGCTCCCATGCATCCTGTGAATGAATCGCGCATCTCACCTCTTCTGAGGTGTAGTATGTCTCATCGTTCGAGGTTTGGAGGTCGATAGGCGAACTCGATAACTATGTTGATAAAACAGAAATTACGCGATAACTTGCTCGACACCGGCTTAACCTCGTATTGTTTTTACAAACCTTGTATCGCCTTCGGGCAATTGGCATAAGCTTTAGCATTGCAGTAGTCGAATCCCACGCAGTCAAATGAACAGGAGATCGGCACATGGATAACAAGCCGGCACAGAACATTCAGGACACGTTTCTTAATACGGTCCGTAAAGATAAAACCCCAATCACCATCTATCTGGTCAGCGGTGTGAAGCTGACGGGAAAGATTCGCTCCTTCGATAAATATTCCGTGCTATTGGAGAACAATAGCCAGGAACAATTGATCTTCAAGCACGCCATCTCGACCGTGGTCAGTTCTCGTTCGGTGCTGCATACCGAACACAGGCCGCCTTCCGCGCATTCTGCTGGTCATACCGGCGGTAGCGGTGCGGCTGCCGCGGGTTCTTCGACTACAGAATCACAGAGCGCATAACGGTCAGGATCTCAGGAACGGCGTCTCGTGGGTGAGCTTCAGCGCATAGGCACGGATGGCGCAGAAGAACGCGCGCTGCTGGTTGCGGTGGAGTTCGCCTCAAGGCGCTCTCCTCTGCCGCCGTCGGCGGTGCTCGCCCGCGACGCGGCGCGCATCTCGTCCGATGAGGATGAGGATGAGGAGGACGCCTCTTCGGATGTGTTGTCGCATTTTGATCACGATGCCTCACTGAGTGAATTTCGCGAGCTGGTGCTCAGCGCCGGCGCGGCGATTGCCGGCGAGGTGAAGCAGCGGCGGCCCAAGGCCGATCCTGCGACGCTGATCGGCAGCGGCAAGGTAGAGGAACTGGCTGGAGTAGCTGCTTCGACGCATGCCAATGTCGTTCTCTTCGATCACGATCTCACTCCTACGCAGCTGCGAAACCTGGAAGAGCGGCTGCCTTGCCGCGTTCTGGATCGAACGCAGCTGATCCTCGATATTTTTGCCCGCCACGCACGCACGCGCGAAGGTCAGCTCCAGGTCGAGCTGGCGCAGCTGGAATACATGCTTCCTCGCCTGGCCGGGCGTGGGAAGTCCATGTCGCAGCTCGGCGGCGGCATTGGGACCAGGGGTCCTGGCGAAACGCAGCTAGAAACCGACCGGCGCAAGATCCAGCGGCGCATCCTGCAGGTCAAAGATGACCTGGAAGCGGTACGGAAGGTTCGCGGGCAGCAGAGGCAGCGGCGCGAGTCCGTCCCGGTGCCGACAGTTGCCCTCGTCGGCTACACCAATGCAGGCAAGAGCACGCTGTTCAATACTCTGACCAAAGCTGGAGTGCTGGAGCCGGCGCGCATGTTTGCGACTCTCGACCCCAAGCTCAAGGCCATTCAGCTTCCTTCGCGCAGAAAAATCCTGCTCTCCGATACGGTGGGATTTATCCGCAACCTGCCGCATACGCTGGTCACGTCCTTTCGCGCGACGCTGGAAGAGGTGCAGAAAGCCGAGGTGCTGCTGCACGTGCGCGACGCTTCGAGTCCAGTGGGCGACGAGCAGAAGGTCGAAGTGGAAAAGGTGCTGGGCGAGCTGGGCGTGCTGACCAAGCCCCGGCTCGAAGTGATGAACAAGATCGACCTGCTGCCGGACGAGGAGCGTTTGCAGTTGATTGCCAGCGGTGCGATCTGCACTTCAGGCAAGCTAGGTCTGGGGATTGACGGGCTGCTGGCCCGCATCGACGCGGAGCTGACGGCCGATCCTGTGATTGAGCAGACTTTTACGATCCCGCAGTCGAAGGGAGAGGTTCTGGCAGCTCTGGGAGCGGGAGCCGTGCTGCGCGACCGTCAATTTATTGACAACACGG
Organism: Terriglobales bacterium; assembly: GCA_015655315.1. GTDB lineage: Bacteria > Acidobacteriota > Terriglobia > Terriglobales > Acidobacteriaceae > Alloacidobacterium. Next base: position 3,163 of record JAATFH010000052.1, on the reverse strand, counting down.
TGCACATGACTGTGGCAGGACCAGCATCCCTGCTGGGGAGATATCGGGAGTTTCGAGTGGATGCAAGTACGGACCGGACGAGGGGGAGCGGTGGAGATTCCCAATCGTCCGGTCCGTTGGACCCTGAACCGGGTCATAGGTGATGTCTTAAAGTCTACGCCCGCTTCGGTGCGAGTCAAGCGCTTTTATGCATAATTTTGCGACTTATGATACATCTAAAGGGTAAGTGTCTCCCCCTGCGTTGACACCATATTTTTCACTCTGTTACAACCATTAGGTTCCGCAATACCTTCCAGATCAGACTTCCAAAGGGCTTCCAGGCTGCAGAAAATGCGCCAAAGCGAGTCGCAAAGGCGTTGGAAAAGGTGTGGATAGGGAGCGGTGGATTAAACCGGCCTGTCTGAAAGAGGGTTTCAGCGGCCTTTGAAAACCGGCGAAGCATGGACGAAATTCTCCACCAACTCGAAGATCTGTTAATCGGCTCGATCCCGACCGTCATTATTTTTGTGTTCCTGGTCGCGGCCTATCGCGTGTTGTTGTACGGGCCGCTGACGCGTATGCTGGCCGAGCGCCGTGAGCGTACGCAGGGAGCCGTGGAAAAGGCTGCCGCCGCGATTGCCGCCGCCGATGCGAAATCGCAGGAATATGAAGCCAGGCTACGGGCTGCGCGCGCAGAGATCTTTCGTCACCGCGAGCAGTTGATTCAGCAATGGAATGCGGAGCGCGACGGTGCCCTGGCTTCAGCCCGCCTGACAGCCCATGAGCGGGTTAGCGCTGCGGAAACGGCGCTGAAGGCGCAGGCTGTCGAGGCAAAAAAGCAAATTGAGGGCTCGACTGAGCAGCTGGCGGCGCAGATTCTTCAAGCGATTCTGCCGCCAGGCGTGGCTCCCGTGGAGAGTGCCCGGTGAAACGCAGTTTGAAGATCAGGTTTGCAACACTTTTTGCCGCCACTATGCTGCTGACCGGAGCAGCACCGCGCGCCTTCAGCCAGGATCAGCCCGCGCCTCCGGCAAATTTCCATTCCCGATACGAAAAGATGGATGCCCCCGAGAGCAACAGCGAGGAAGAGGGGTATCGTCATTCGAGTTCGGTCCAGTTCGTTGCCAGGTTGATGCACACGGACACGGAGACAGCGGCCAAGATATTTGAAGACATCAATGCCGCGATCATCTGGATTGCGATCATCTGGTTCCTCGTCAAAGTGCTGCCCAAGACCTTCCGCAGCCGCTCAGAGTTGATCCAGAAAGAGCTTGTGAACGCGCGTTCGGCGACGGAAGACGCGCAGCAGCGATTGAGCGCGGTGGAGGCCAGGCTGGCGAAACTCGATTCCGAGATCGAAGCGATTCGCAAGCAGGCCGAGCACGACAGCGCGGATGACGAGAAGCGCATCAAGGCATCGATGGAAGAAGAGCGGAAGCGCATTATCGAGTCTGCGGAGCAGGAAATTGAAGCCTTTGGATTGGCTGCACAGCGCGACCTGAAGCATTTTGCCGCCGATCTGGCCGTCGAGCGCGCGCTGCAGCAGATTCACCTGGGCGTGGATGCAGACCGGATTCTGGTGCAGAACTTTGCCGCCGATCTTGCGGGTACGCAGAGCAAGGGAGGGAAGAACTGATGGCTGCGATTGCCGCGCCTTACGCCCGCGCCTTTGCCGATGTCGTCTTCGAAGCGCATTTGAACGCGCAGGATGTGCAGCAGCAGTTGGATGACTTTGTTGCCGCGTGGCACGTAAGCGCCGATCTACGGGAAGTGTTTCTCGATCCATCGTTTCCGGCAGACCAGAAGGTCGCCATTCTGGATAAGCTGAATGCGCGGCTTGGCATGTCGGTGCAGGTTCGCAACTTCATCGCGGTGCTCATCCAGCATGACCGGCTCAATGTGTTCGACGACGTTCTGGCCGAATATCGCAGGGAGATGAACCGGCGGCTCGGTATCTCCGAGGTGCATGTGACTTCGGCGCGGCCTCTTGAAACCGATGAGCGGCAGGGAATTGAAGAGAAAGTGGCGATACTGACCGGCACGCAGGTGCAGGCCACGTATCACGAAGACAAATCGCTGCTGGGGGGCGTGGTAGTGCGCGTCGGCAGCACGGTATATGACGGGTCCGTCAAGGGACGGCTGGACCGCCTGAAAGAACAGCTCGCCAGCTAGGCTGCGAAGCTCGAAACAAGATTCTGTTGGGAAAGTGAAGCATGGCTCAGATTAAAGCAGACGAAATTACACAGCTTCTGAAAGAGCAGATTCAGAATTACGACGCGAAGATCCGCGTGGATGAGGTGGGGACGATCATCTCCCTCGGCGATGGCATCGCCCGCATTCACGGCCTCGACAAGGTCATGTACGGCGAGATGATCGAGTTTCCACACGGTATTGCCGGGCTCGCCATGAACCTCGAAGAAGAGCAGGTAGGCGCCGTGATTATGGGCGACTACACGGAGCTTCGCGAGGGCGACCAGGTCAAGCGCACGGGCAAGATTCTGAGCGTGCCGGTGGGCGAGGCCATGATTGGCCGCGTCGTGGACGCTCTGGGCCAGCCCATTGACGACAAGGGACCGATCAACGCGTCCGAGACTCTTCCGGTCGAGCGTCTTGCTCCCGGCGTGGTCGACCGCCAGTCGGTGCGCGAGCCGATGATGACCGGCCTCAAGGCCGTCGACAGCATGATTCCGATCGGTCGCGGTCAGCGCGAGCTGATCATCGGCGACCGCCAGACGGGCAAGACCGCCATCGCTCTCGACACGATCATCAACAATGCGAAGAACGACCTGATCTGCATCTACTGCGCGATCGGGCAGAAGCGGTCCTCCGTGGCGCAGGTGGTGCAGACGCTTACCGAACACGGCGCGATGGATTACACCGTCATCGTCGCGGCGACGGCCTCTGAGCCGGCTCCGATGTTGTACCTGGCGCCGTATGCGGCGACCGCGATTGGTGAGTACTTCCGCGACAAGGGCAAGCATGCGCTGCTGATCTACGACGATCTTTCGAAGCATGCCGTGGCATATCGCGAAATCTCGCTGCTGTTGCGCCGTCCGCCGGGCCGCGAAGCGTATCCGGGCGACGTGTTTTATCTCCACTCGCGCCTGCTGGAGCGGTCGTCGAAATTGAGCAAGGAAAAGGGCGGCGGTTCGCTGACGGCTCTGCCGATTATCGAAACGAAGGC